>DATMNR010000233.1:0-10004 GCA_035568795.1 Ktedonobacteraceae bacterium | reverse complement strand
TTTCTGTCCAAAAATACAGTAATTGAACGCCGATTCTATCATGATGAAGGTAAACATATCAAGATAAACGCCAGGTTCGCCCAAAATAAGCGAGGGAAGGGGGCGAAAGATGGGAAATCTCTCAAAGCCTAGTATACCATGAAAGACACGGCCATGAACGCTATTCCGAACAATGGAACAATGAATTTTACAGGCTTCCCCTGCTATGAATTATACGTCACGAAGAGCTTATTTCTCACAGAAAGTAGGAATGATTCACCATCCAGCCCTGTCACCCTGAGCACATTCGCTTCGCGGAGTTTACACTGAGCTAAGCGAATGTGCTCAGGGTGACACTGGTTGGCTACGCTCTTATTTCATCGAGCATGGAGAGGTTAATGAAGAGATCGCAACCCTGTCGCAAGATAGCGGACATAGATTCGTCGAAAGCAGCCACCTCTACGCGCACGCCATGATCGGAGCAGTAGTCAAGCATGGGCATAAAATCACCATCCCCGCTGACCAGCACTATACAATCAACTGCGTTACCATCTACCAGTCGCACAACGTCCATGCACAAATCAAGGTCCAGGTCGGCTTTTTTCGCGCCACTGGAGAACGTTTTATAGTCCTTGGTAGTAATGCGGTATCCCAATCCCTTTACAGCTTGCAAAAACATTTGATCATCACCAGGCTGTGGGCTGGTGGGACAGTAGGCATGTGCTCTGACTAGACGGCGATTGCCGCGCAAGAAGTCAAGTAACTTGCCAAAGTCGATGGTCAAACGCTGTGTGCGTGCCGAATAGAGCAGATTAGCAACATCAACGAAAACGCCTACACGCTCAGTTGAAGGGAATGGAGGTAATGAGACTGAAACATTCGTTGGGATCTGATTAGCGCGCCGTAATTCAGCCACCATGCGATCAGATTGCGTCTGTATGGCTTGAGCAACAACGTTCGCAAGATGGTTAATCGAAGCAGAAGAAGCTGCTCCCTCTGAGCGAACAGGATAGGTGGGTACGCGCTGAACCTCGTTACGAATTGGGCGAACATTACGCGGGATACTGCTACCACTTCCACGAGCAGGCGAAGGTTCCGGACCCATGAATGGTCCTGACTCATCATTACCTTGATTCATCTGGCTTACAGTATGGCCAGATTGAATACTGTACTGGCTGGCTGATGGCACTGGACTACCTGATGCTGTTATAGAGCGCGATACGGTAGCTGGTGGGGGAACAGGTGAAGAAGCTATTTGCGCTCCTGTTAATGTTTGCTCGGATGTCACCGGTTTTGCAACCACAGAATTAGCGGAAGCATTTGTAGCTTGACTCGAACTACCAGAACGACGTTTCCTTCGCCTCCGTGAACTTGCAGCTTGCAATTCTGAGTATTCCAATGGTGGTAAATCTTCAAGCGCAACTTCTGGAACTTGCGGTTCGACAATCTCGGCAACAGGCGCAACGTCTTCTGGAGTAACGGGTATGGATGCAGAAAGAGTTGCCTGCACTTTTTCACGCTGCCGTTCTTGCCCATGTCGACGTCGAGCATCATGGGTAGTCCTTGTTGGTTTAGCTTTTTCGGGCTCGACGGTTTGTGTTACCATGTGCTCCTGCACAGGTTCTTGTGTTGATGTGATCTGCTCTGTTGGCTGAGCCACGTCAGAGAGTTGTGTAACCTGCTCCTCTCTCTCAGCTAGAAGCTCATTATTCGTGCGTTGAACGCCTTGAGATGTTGTATTATTTCCTCTGCTCTCTTTTGTGTGCGGGTGTGTTGTGGTTGCTGTAGTAGATGCAGCGGGTGTTCGTCGATCAAAACGATAACGCCGCTCTGGGCGTGGTTTCTCTTCCACGGGAGTTTCATCTATTTTACTTTTATTCTCAACAGAAGGCAGAATAACGGTCGCTGCTTCACTACTTTGCTCTTGCTGCGCCTGTTTTTCAATTACAGGTTCTTCACGATGCCGAATACCGACTTGACGAGGTAAACGACCGCGCGATGAAGGTCGTAAAAGAGGCGACGTTTGATCCACAGCAGGTAAAGCGGTTTCCGTCTCAGCTGCAGGTTGTACTTGCAGCTCTGATGGCTTTTCTACTCCATTGCCATTTTCACCAACAGGGGAGTTCATGTGGATATCCGAGTGAGCTTCTCCATCTTCAACAACGATTGGCGCTCCTTCAAGAAGCATGTTGTCTCCCACAGGTGTATTGGTCCAATCAGGCGCAAATTCATTTCTTCCTGCATCTTCACCAGGAATCGAGGCAGAGAATGGCTCCACTTGTGGCTCTTCCAGGGGAGAACTAAATTGAACCTCATTTTGACGAAATTCCTCGATGTAATCGGTGAAAGAACGCACGGGTTCTTCCTCGATCTGCTTCTCGGATGAATTTAGTTGTATTTCATGTGTTTGAGTATCCTGCGCGTTTGCAGGTATACCAACCTCAGCCTCAGCAGAGGTTATAGGTGTTTCGGAGGCAGATTGCTGCTGAACGACAGTCTCATTGATGTCGCTATTCTCCGGTTCAGTATTTTGTGTTGTCACTAAGATCTCCAGTCTCAGCAGTAATGGACCGGAGCACGGGCTATAGCCATAGAGAATATTCGATTGTAAGTGGTTAAGGCAAATTCGACTCTATACCAGTCGTCTTACGTAAATGCAACGGGTGTTCGGGAGAGGGTACAAAGTTGAATTGCAGCTACATCTTATTGCATTGCTCTTTGAAGCCTCTATCACCAATCCGCGTTGTGCGAATAGGCAGAATTTACGTCTGCCTCCACTTAATTCTCAGATAAACTTTTTACACTAAATGTGCGACCCGGTCCGGTCTACTTGTCCATGCCGTTACCTAATCTTGATTTACACCACCATTGAACGGCGGCATGGCGGTGTGTACAGACGGAACAGAAGGCTCTTTTCCTTCGTTTGCCCCCACTGGCATTTGCAAGTGAATTGAGCTATTTTTTATCTCATTCATATGCCCGTCGGAGGAGAAATTTCTCACCTCAGTTAATGCCACAGGCTGACGGGTGACACGCCAGACATGGATGATACGTTCGATAGCTGTCACATTCGAAAAAATCGCCAGTATAACCAGCGCCCAGAAAACAGCGCCGGTTAAAAGCCCGATAGCCAGGATGACCACACGCTCAGGACGAGCTAATAAACCAGTTTTACACTCTAAGCCCAAACCCTCAGCACGCGCTTTCGCATAGCTAACCATGAATGAGCCGACCGTAGCAATAAAAACGAGTATAATCATCCAGGATTGGTCGTACTGAAAAGGCCAGAATCGATCTTGTATTACTGGCTTGTGCAGTGCAAAAAAGAGCAAGCCAAACAGGATGATGCTCTCTGAATAGCGATCAAGCGTCGAGTCGAAAAACGCTCCAAAAGTCGTAGAAGCATTACGAGCCCGAGCCATCGCTCCATCAAACATGTCAAAGATTCCTGCAAACAACACCAGCGAGCCACCAGCCAGAAACAACCCTTGAGCAATGATAACAGCCGTCAGGATACTGAGTATCAGCCCCAATATGGTCAATGTATTTGGCGTGATACCAAGTCCAGCCAATGGTCGTACGATCATAGTCACGATCTGTCGAACTCGTTGCTGTATATGTCTGCTAAACATAAGCCTATTGTACCATACTTGTACTATTTGAACTAGTAGGCGTCAGTGAGAAGTGCTTTTTCAAGCCACCTGCTCCCGGCGATCCTTTCGACGCTTTTGAATACGTTGTTTTAATCCTCACTGCCAATTTCCGCTTCAACAAGTGCAGCGCCAACTGGAATAGATTCCAGACTTATGGCCGGATCGATTAAATTCTGCAGGTATCGGATGCAAAGTTCAAAGCGGCTTTTATTTAAAGAACAGTAGACCAGGCGACCCACACGACGAGTGGTAATCAAATCAGCTCGCCTGAGTTTACGCAAGTGCCACGAGACAAGCGGTTGGCTAAGTCCCAGCAATTCTGTCAAAGCCGTGACAGTAATCTCATCGTGTTTTACCAGCTGATAGACGATAGACAGTCGAGCCATATCGGCCAACGCCTTCGCCATATTTTTAAGGTCACGCCATTCGTCCATCTGCTACCAAAGTTCAGTCATATAAACAATAATTTATGAAAGCTTTGTTTATATAATACCATTTTGAGGGCAAGAATACAAGGGAAGAAGGCTTATCGAAGACTCTCACATCTACATTGAATATGATTGTACACATGGTTTACAGCAGTCAAGGGACATTTGCACCAGCCCTGAATAATCGGGGAAGTATCGAATAGCGATCGGGAGAGAGAGGGTGAGAAGTGGGCTGCCAGAGAGTCGAACTCTGAACCTAACGATTAAGAGTCGTTTGCTCTGCCATTGAGCTAGCAGCCCAGGATGAACGTGGTAATAAAATACCATATGTGTGAAGTCGAGTCAAGCAGCGCGGCTTTCTAGAGTTCGTAGTCCCTTGCCCATCTCACGTTCTTCTCCTGATTGTTCTTGGATGGTTTGAGGCGCAAGGTACACTTTGAGTTAGAAGCATCCTCGATGGGAACGAAGTAGAGCTTGTTGAGTACTTCAACGTAGACACAGAAGTAATCAATCTGCCCTTTGTAGTTGCGCCATCCTTTCTGCTTCACTGTATAATTCTGACTACTGGCGGCTGCGAACATAATGATAGACTGATCTTCATTCAGCCAACCAGTCTTACATTGTATCTTCCAGAACTTCCCCTCGGCATCTTCAATCACCAGGTCGTAGCGATGCATTTGGCCTATCGGTTGGAGTACCACATAGCCACATTGTAGCAGTCGTGTGATGGCCACCTGTTCGCTGATATCGCCTGTCTTTTGCGTGTGACGCTTTGGCCTAAAAAGTCCCATGGCATATTCTCTCTCATCGTGGCCGTTCATTTCTACTCAGGTACACAAGGTAATCACTCTAACATGATTATACACAATTTTTAGTGAATTAACAAGTTTATAAGCGTTATTTCAAATCAAAAAATCATTAAAGATGATATATTCAAAGCTAATAAAGGCTATTAAAGCGTATTGACTAATCATTCATCGAAACCCTATAATATCCAAAAATTCACAAAGTAAGGTTAATTGAGATGAATAAAGATGAGTTGTTGGACGTTGAGCAAGTCGCAGACGAGCTTAGTGTCCATGTGGAAACCGTACGTAAATGGATCAGAGAAAAACAACTTAATGCGGTCTCTCTGGGCCGAAGAGGAGGATATCGCATACGTCGGTCTGCTCTAGAGGATTTCCTTCGAAGAAGGGAAACGATGCCTGATCATGGTGGGTGATAACTGATCCATAGTAGTGAGGGTGTGATGTGCTTGAACATCGCACCCTCACTACTATCAGCCGAAGAATACAAGTTTTATTTGAAAATGCTCAGCGGTAGATACGCCGACACAATCCAGTTGGGAGCATCAACAATTTCGCTGATCTTTAAATCCACTGCTGCACCACACAAACAATATGCCTGCTCACGGGTCATATGATGCTGAGAGGACAGGTAGTCGATGACGTAGCGAATCGCTTGTTGGGAATTCTTGTAAAGATCTGGACCGTGAGCAGTAGCAACATAATAACCGCCCTCATCGGCTATTGTGAGCTTTTTGCCAGGAGCAGTGATAAACCGCAGTTCGGGTATATGCGCGTTTTTCTGCAAGTTGAATGTCAGTGTCACTGACATTTTGGTTTCAATGCCAGTACCGTTCACTTCACCATCACCCTGTGCTGAATGACAGTCACCACAAGAGAAGAGCGCGCCCGGTACCAGCACCGGAAAGAATGCTCGCGAGCCAGGGGTAAGATGGCGAATATCAATATTGCCTGCATTTTCGCGTGGTGGGATTGTAGTGAGTCGACCCGCTTCGCGTGGTCCAACTCCCATAACACCACAAAATGGTTCGTAGGGAATTTGAATATCCGGCCTGAATTCGCAGGTCGTCTCTCCGAGTTTATAAATATGCAGGTATGGATCAGGAAAATCATCTGCAAGCAGGCCAAAACCCGGTATTACAGAATTCCAGCCCCAACCTTTATGCTTGATGCTGACAATATCGACCACCAGGGCATCGCCTGGCTCCGCGCCTTCTACATAGACAGGGCCAGTAAGCGGGTGAATGAGGTCGAAGTTTAAATGCCCAACCACCTCTGAGGGAGAATCAGGTTGTACCTGCCCTGCCGAAGCTTCGAGGGTTTCGAATACAACGGTATCACCTGGTTGGATATGCAAACGCGCAGGGAGAGTATTGTCCCAAAAAGCATGGGGCTGAGTATCATCGAGATGATGTGTTGCCATGGGTTACTCCTTTCATGTAAGTGCTACATACAAAACAACATTAACTAGCTGGTTGGGGATTCCCTTCATCCTCTATATAGATCTTATGGCTGCTTGCCAGTGCTTCAGGCGAGCGCAGGCTCAAGACAACGACGATAATCAGGCCGATCACAAACCAAGCGGCAACGATGGGGCCAGCCAGGTTGAGCGGAGCTGCCGGGGCAGGGATAAACTGCGCCAGTATCGGGAAAATCAGCACAATGAATGGTACCAGTGGTACAACGATATGCCGCAATACGTTGAAACTTTCCCGGTGCTCGCGTAAATAGAAGAACGGTACAGCCAGGCAGGCTGCCATATACACTACCAGGATTGGAATGGTAATGATTGTTCCTAATAGCGCAAATGCTATTGTAGGTCCATATACAAAGCCAGGCCACAAGGTTAAAACAACGCCAACAATCATCGCAAAGATGATTGCGAAATCGGGAGTACGGAAGCGATTATTGATATGAGCGAGTGGCCTGGGGAGTGTCTTGGAACGTCCCATCGCGTAGAGTACACGAGTTGCGGCGTTTACGCCAGCATTTGAATTCGCCAACGCACTGTTGAGAATAGCAAAGATGGCAATAAATGCGAATTCTCCCCAGACACGAGTTGCCATGGTTCCCCAGGGATTCGGGTCGCTTGAGTAGGTTGCCAGATTGTTTATTCCCCAGCCGACAACTCCTGCATAAGAACAGAATACATAGAAGATCCCGATTGAGACCGCGGCCAGGACAATAGCACGTGGTACAGTGCGACGTGGATTGATTGCTTCTTCTGCCAGTGGAGCAGACGATTCAAAGCCAATAAATGCCAGGAAAGTAAAAATCATGCCGTGCAGGATACCTTGCCAGCTTCCTAGTATAGGTCCAGATTCCGCGCTGGAAGCAGGATTAAAGGTGGCTGCCGTATTGCCGCTGCCAGCGGTAACGATCAGCCAGAGAGAAAGCAGCACAAAGACAGTGATTTCAATGGCGCCCAGTACAACGCCTACGTCCGCAGATATCTTGATACCAAAGTAGGTGAGGCCGAAAACAACCACCGCGAAGATCATAGCCCACACAGCCCACCCGTTTGGCCCAAATGAGAGATGGAAGTATTGATTGACAAATCCATCAGCGACCGGTCCCAATACCAGTAGCTGAAGGGGCACTACCAGGAGATAGGCGAGGCTAAATAGCCAGCCAGCCATCCAGCCCACCTGTGAATTAAAACCGTGACTGAGATAGGTATAGAAACCTCCCGCCGACGGCAGATACCTTGCCAGCGTACCGATATTTATAGCAATTAAGGTACAAACTATGAGTGCGATAAGAACAGCTAGTGGCAAAGCTGCACCCGCAAATGGAATTGCAGCCCCAAGGCTGAACGCCACTGCAGAAGCGGGAGCCATGGTTGTGACCGACTGGAACAGCACCCCGGGAAGACCGATGGTATTCGGGCGTAGTGTTGCCGGCTCGGGCGATGAGGAAGTTTCGGATTCGGTTTCCATACAAGCACTCCTTCTCTACCCCTGATTGTGGGTAGAAAAAGCAGGAAGGGGAAAATATGAGGATGCCCACTACCTGCATACAGAAAAGTTAGGATGAATGCGGTCGGTGAAGTGTAGACTAAAAACGCCTACTAGTTAAATACGTCTGGGGTTTCTATGGAACGGTACGAATACCTATCCGTGACCCCATATACTTAATGATACGTATATTGAAGAAAAAAGCAAGGTATCGGTTTAATACAAACAGCACATCACCCCTGGTGTATTTCACCATAGCGACTAAGCAGTCCAGTCGATCGCCCACGCAGGTTACTGGTGGCCGATGACTCCTCCGATTTTGCTGGATCAGTTCTAGAGGTGGAAGGCAAAAAGATCTTGCTACGAATGCGGAAATTCTCGTCTGTACCCATTTCTTGAGCCAGCAGCATTAAAGCATCTGTTTTAACAACATCCACTTCTTGTATAGTAGAGATAAGGGTATCCATATTAGGAGCATTCGCATCTTGTAGGGCATACAGGGCTATACTACGGAAAGGACGGGCATTTCGTATATAGTAGGGGCGGGGCTTGCCCCCGCCCTGCACAAGCTCACCCTGAACAACCCAACCATGCGATTTCTTGTCCTGCTCGCCTTCCACTCGTATAATCTCGTCATGTGCTTGAACACCTACCATATTATAACCCGACCGTTTCTCCAACCAGAGCACGCAAGCAACGATAGCCAGTGCAAGTAGTAAGGTAAAGAAAACGATAGCATATGTTGTAGTAGATGTTTTTGGGGAAGTATTACCCTGCTGTATAATACTAGAAGTGTTGTTTTTAAGCGTTTTGTTTACCCTGATTTGTACCTGCCTTTTTTGCACTACTGGTATAGGTGTGACAGATACATATATCGATGGCTCGATGACCCTTTTTCCATGGGGTACTACAATTGGAGCTGGTGGCGCCTCTCCACGATACTTAAGCATGAGAGCTACCACCTTACCAGCCCATAAAGGAGAACTTGAAGTACCTACATAGGGATGTGAAATAAGGTAAACTGTACTTAACCCTTGATTGACATACATGTTTTTAAGCATATGAAACCAATAAACGATAGCAGCTGAAAATGAAGGGTAGATGGTATAGCCATCGTAAGCTGAGGGATAGCCAACACTGCCACGCACACTACCAGGGTTTTGATCGGCCAATCCAACACCAGCAGCGCCATCATTTGTTTCGGTCCACCATACTGCCAGGGCAAACGCATCGTCAATATTTGTCTTCTGGGAAGCTTGCTCAACTACCTGACCAGTGCCACTCATAGGGCTGCCCAGATCTTTTAAAATTGCATCAACTGTTGCAGCGGGTAATGTGGGTTTTCCAACAACACTCAGATCTCCACTGGGAAGAGCCTGCGAAGCAGCTTTTACAGAGGAAATGAATTGTGCGTACTGAACGTTGTAGATCAGGCCAACTGCTATGGTAATGAAAACAACGAGTAAACACCATCGAGTGAGTTTGTTGCGATACATTTTATTTTCAATTATGAAGAGGTAACAACGTCTATTTTTTACAGAGCAATCGAAAGCATTATTAGATCGACATCTAATGATTGTAACATACAATGTGATCTTACCTTTCAAATAACGTTTAACTAGGTAGTATCTCCCATATGGGGTATGCTATACTGGAAAACGATCGGTTTTCTGTAAGAGGGGAGCTTCTACCATTAGTCGACAGAGTAACAATGGCAACGGAAATTCACAAACGGGACAGTTAGACCCACATACCCTATTGCACAGGCGTTATATTATCTTGAGCATAATAGGGCATGGCGGAATGGCCGCAGTGTATCAAGCAAATGATACCAGGCAAGGAAATCTTGTTGCAATCAAAGAAATGAGCCTCTCTACTGTACCCACAAACGAGCGATCTCAGGCAATTCAAAATTTCCTGGCCGAAGCCAGGATTCTTTCGCGTCTGAATCATCCCAATCTGCCTGCCTTTACCGATTTTTTCACCGAAGGCGCTCGCCACTTCCTGGTCATGGAATATATTGATGGGAGTACCCTCGAAGATCTCCTTGATCGCAATAAGGGTCCTTTTTCAGAACCTCGAGTACTTGGGTGGGCGAGACAATTGTGCGATGTATTGGAGTACCTGCATAACCAGCAGCCTCCTGTCATTTTCCGTGATATGAAACCCGGTAACATAATG
>DATMNR010000232.1:0-4664 GCA_035568795.1 Ktedonobacteraceae bacterium | reverse complement strand
TACCGTGGGTAGCTTTGTTTGTTCTGGTGTTGTTGGTAACCATATTTGCTATATGGGTAGTGATTCGACGTCGACAAAAGAAAGAACTACCCGATGTGGAAGGGACTTCACTCGAACTATGGCACGAGGGAATCTGCCCGGTCTGTCTTGCCCTATATGCTACCAATCAAATGCGTTCACCGATCAAAGTTGAAGGAACTAAAGTGAAAATGTACAAAAGACTCGATCTGGAAAGGGATCTCTAACACATGGCAACAAATTTTAAATTGAATCCTGACCGTGTGGCATACTTTGAAGCTGCCGGTTGGCGGGCCTATTATGACCATAAGTGGGTAAAAATGCTGCGTTTGATTGTGAGTCTCGCACAAGAGCAGTTTCGCATACCCTTTCCTATGTCACTTCTCGCAGGTTACTATACGACACGTGCATCAGCGGCCTGGGTGCCCGTTGATCATGACGAGCAAAAAGTTCTTAGATATCTTCAGAAGTTCTATCAGGTTGCCAGACGCTATTCAGGCTTGAAATTTGATACCTCTCATGTAGCAGACCTGGAGCTTCAATATTTTGACGTTCATAGGCGATTAGCTGGTAATCCTGAGAAAGAGGAATTTTTACAAACGCTCATTGATCTTCATAGTGCCATCTTTGGCATTTCGCCTGAGCAAGCAAAGGAGTCCGCTGAATTGAGACTCCTTGCTGCAACTACAGTTGATCTGATTACAAGTCATACTTCTACCGATGTTGAGGGTGATTGGAGTAAGCTTGAAGAGTACCTGCGTCGTTGCTATCGTTCAATTCAACAGGAAATAAAAAAGCAATATACACAGGAAGCGATACAAACATCGTGAAGTGTTTTATGCGCTGGTTCGATGCATCGGTTGTTTACATTTGGGAGGATATTTCGAGAAATTTGTAGAAAAGCACAACCAGTTCTGCATCAAATTGTGTTCCCGCATGCTCGTAGAGTTCTTCTAAAG
Organism: Ktedonobacteraceae bacterium; assembly: GCA_035568795.1. Lineage (GTDB taxonomy): Bacteria > Chloroflexota > Ktedonobacteria > Ktedonobacterales > Ktedonobacteraceae > DATMNR01. The sequence continues at coordinate 3,687 of DATMNR010000232.1, read as the reverse complement.
CTTGTAATGGAGTACGACTTTTCTGGTAGATGCGATGAGAAGTCATAACTTCATACGCATCTACAATCGCGATGATCCGCGCTCCAAATGGAATAGAATCCCCTCGTAATCCTTCGGGATAACCGTTGCCATCTAATCGTTCATGGTGATGGTATAAGGCTGGAATCACGCTTTTTATAAGTTTAAACTGGCTCAACATCTCGGCACCATAAGCTGGGTGATTTTTAATAATTTGGTATTCCTGTCTTGTCAGGCCAGACGCTTTTTGTAATATGGTGTCATCAATGTTCATTTTACCAATATCGTGGAAAAATGCCGCCAGTCCAATCTTCAACGATTCGGCTTCTGAAAGTTGCAGAGTAGTAGTTGCGAACGAGAGTGCAAGGGAATGCACACGCAATGAGTGCCGGTGAAGTTGAGGATCTTTTGCTTTCAACACAGGAGTAAGACAGGAAAAGATTTCTGAAAACTCTTCTCTTAAATTATTGAATAAAGGTATTTCATGTACAGTTGTATATTCCACACTTTCAGGGGCAATTAGTGTATCTTGAGGTAGTTCAAAAAAGTTAGACTGCTGCCTGGGGTTAAGTAATGGATCGACTATCCCCAGGAGACCTTCCAATTGGAGTGATACATGGGCAATCTGCGTTGCGTCTGATGTGCTCTCGTGAAGGAGAGGTTGAGTGCTCATACTAAGTTCCTTTTTGGGATAAGCAGGTGGCTTTTGTGATGCTTACTTGTATATACGATGCAGCGTTACTTTTTTAAAAAATGTAAAATTCTCTCTTAATATAGATACGTAATATATAGCATATCTGTTTCTGACATGTTATCTTAGGCCTGCTGTATAGTACTATTAGGTTCATAATGTGTTTCAGCAAACTCGACAACAAAACTGGGATATGATACTATATGTGCCAATTGGCTCCTGTGCAAAGAGAGTATGTATGCATTCGTTATTGCTGGCAACAAGTAATCTTCATAAGCTAGAAGAATTTCGAGCTATATTTTCTGATCTGCCTTTGAGATTGTTGTCTTTAAGCGATATTCAGCTGGTTGTTGATGTGGAGGAAACAGGATCTTCCTTTGCTGAAAATGCGCAATTAAAGGCGTGTACATATGCACAGATGTCAAGTATGTTAACTCTTGCCGATGATTCCGGTTTAGAGATTGATGCCTTAGGAGGTGCTCCAGGAGTCCAATCTGCTCGTTTTTTAGGTAGAGAGACATCCTATGAAGAGCGATTCCGTGTAATTTTGGAGCAGTTGCAAGGACTTCCTTTTGACCAGCGGAGTGCTCGTTTTCGCTGTGTCATTGCCCTTGCTGAGCCATCAGGGACTGTTCGTATGGTAGAAGGGGTTGTAGAGGGAGTAATTGCCGATCGCCCTCGAGGGGCGAATGGTTTTGGTTACGATCCCATTTTTTTTCTACCCGGATTAGGAAAGACATTTGCTGAGCTGGAGTCTGAACACAAAAATCGCATCAGCCATCGTGCTCTTGCTGCGCAATCAGCCCGAATGCTCCTGGAAGATTGACCGTATGACTCATGTGGCAATCGTGACCACCACTATAGACACTAAGGAACGCTCATGGCAATGAAGCCACCTATTCGTGTAGCACTTGACCTGGAAACGACGGGTCTATATGCAGAACAAGATGCCATTTTGGAGATTGCGGCAATTAAGTTTCAAGGTGCTACGATTTTGGATAAGATGGAGACGCTTGTTTCTCCAGGGCGCTCAATCCCTTTCAGGGTGCAACGACTGACAGGTATCACACCCAAACATGTAGCAGGCGCCCCCAGCTTTGAGTCGATTTCCAGGCAGCTACAAAACTTTCTTGGCGACTATCCGATCGTTGGCCATAGTATCCCTTTTGATGCTGGTTTTTTGCGCCGGCGCGGACTCGTTCGTAACAATCCACTTGTTGATACCTTCGAATTGGCAACTGTAATGTTACCCTCTTTGCCGAGTTATAACCTGGGCCAGGTTGCAGAAGCCCTGGGCGTGCAAGTGGCTCCGGGTCGGCACCGTGCCATGGTTGATACATTACTGGCAATGGAGGTGTTTTTAGCGCTTCATCAACGCTTGCAAACAATTGACCTGTTGTTGCTGAAAGACCTGGCTAACCTCGATGCACCACGTACCTGGCCTCTGCTTTCGTTCTTTCGTCAAGAATTGCGGGATCGGATGGCGATGGATGGTTTGCAACAGGCTCCTTTACGCGGAAGTCTGGGGGATCGTTTTGCGGCACAGTTGGGCATGGATCCTCGCGTGCTTGCATTCGCTGTTGCCAGGCGTAACGAACCTGAGCAAGATGTAGAAACTCACAAGCCACTGAGCTCGCCCGGTCTTGATGTACCTGCAGAACAAACACCATCCTCCATTCTTGTCGCTTCAGTAAATGTTCCTATTTCTGATAATCTCGATACGCTGGTTGAGATAGTGCCAGAAGAAGTTATTCCCTCTTCGGGAACCGCTCTGCTCAATAGTGAAGCATCGCAGGAAACAACAGGCTTTTCAAGCTCTGCTGACGAGGTAGAACTATCGTCACCCGAGCTAAAGGAGCAGGACAAACAAATTCAGCAAACCCACGTGCATTTCGGGTATCAAACAGCATACAAAGCGGTGCGGCAGGCGCTCGAAGAGCGCAAATCACTGCTTATCGAGGTGACTATTGGCGCTGACGATTATACACCTGTCATATTGCCTGCGTTAGAGTGGCTTTGCGAAGCTCCTGACGAACAGGAGCTATCTCAATCGCCCAGGCGTCTTATCATTGCCTGCGCGAATCAGCAGGGCGCGCGCCGCCTGGTTGAGCATGTGCTGCCACGTTTGCAAACATATCTCAGAGATCAACTGCCTGTGGCTTACCTGGCTGAACGCGATGGCTATCTTTGTGTTCATCGCTGGTTCGGATCAGCCTTACGCCGCACAAGTGGTGAACTTTCTGCTGAACAGGCTCGCGGATTAGCCAAATTGGCGCTATGGGCGCAACAAACAATGACAGGTGAGCGTAGCGAGTTAACCCTATTGCCTCAGGAAATATCTGCATGGGAGCGTATCTCTTCTGGCGTAGAGCGAGTAACTCTGGTCGGTGGTAAAACAGAAACTCCATATCAAAGGTGCCTCTACCAGCGTAAAGGATACTGTTTTGTGAGTCGAGCGGAGGAGCGGGTCAAAGCCGCTAAAATTGTTGTGACGACCCATGCCGGGCTCTTTGATGATCTCTCGTCTTCACATTCGTTACTGAAGGAAGTCGGTCACAGGCTGATACTTGACGCTGATCTCCTTGAAGAAGAGAGCGCTCGATGGAGTAGTTCCGAACTTGATCATACTCGCCTTGTTCGTTTGTTAAATACCATAGGTGTCGAATTACCGGATGGCCGTTATCAAGGATTGCTCGCGCTTGCTGCTCCCTCTCTAAGAGAAAATGGACCTGGAGGTCTCTCTGCCACTCAAACCATCGCGAAATCTGAGCTTGATACACGCATGCTATCCTGGTTTCAGATATTACACCACGCTTGTGCTGCTGTGGACAGCTTTTTTATCGCGTTAGGTAATCTTCTCCAGGAAGGAGTGAACAGTGGCTCTCGAGATAAAGGTAAAGGCGAAAACTCCGGTCGTGGCTATGGAGGTCGCAATAATGAACGAGTTGATCAACCCCTAAGGCTAACCGGGCAACTAC
>DATMNR010000231.1:0-3536 GCA_035568795.1 Ktedonobacteraceae bacterium | reverse complement strand
CTCAGATTCCCGTAGCATTCCCCACAGTAAGAGCCTCACCAGCGCGCCATTACGATTGGCGGCATTGTGGCCATAGCTCACAAGAGGAATTGCATCGAAGACCATTTGAAGTTCAGTAGGGCTAAGCGCCTGGGGGGGTGGTGTATCCTGAGGTCGCCGAAACAGCTTTGAAGGCAGTTCCGCGTGAAACGCATTATTTGGTAACAGACCATTGGGCTTATGATTCAGTTGTTGTTTTGATAAGGGACGTTCAATGCGTTCCAGTGGGTGAGAAGGAGGAAATTCCATCGTGAAAGTGTCGGGAATATACTCCAAAATCAGCCAATCGTAAAATGTTGAGAGCGCCGCTAAGCGAAGGTTCCGTGTTGCGGCAGATAACCGACGCTCTTTATGGCCTCCTGGCAGCTTGCCGGTTTTACAGAGCACCTGTCGTGCGCCTGAAGCTGAAGCTGGGATATCAAGCCAGGCAAAGAGCGCACGCATATCAGGTCGCCCAAGTGTAAAGAGTGATAATTCAATCGAGTAGCCTGTTCGTAGTTGTACGGGTTTATGGGCGAGCCAGGTGAGAGCATACTTCAATACCTTTGCATACTCGAAGATGGTACCAAAGGCATAACCGCTATCAGCTCCAAGCGCCGTAAGCCACACATTGACAGCAACGAGGCTCGGTCCTAATTGCAAGAAGAGACGCTGCTCTTCCCTTGAGCGCTGATCTGGTGGCCGGTTCTCAAAATCCCAACGTATTTCACATAAGCGGCGAAAACTTTCACGATGCAAGATGAAAAGTCTATTTCCTTCCAAGTCATTTCTCCCTACGAATGGATTTCTATCAGAAACAACTGTTCAAAAGCCTTCTGCAGGCTATTTCTAACTCCCAGCACAAAAGGTGCTTTCAAACAACTCCTTTTTTGGGTTGTCAGAGGAGTACTCTTCACGAGGGGCTCTACAAAGTAGTACCCCCAACAGCAACCTAGAAACTATTCTACTATAGAATAACTGTTAATCAGGTTATTTCTTGTATATATATGACTTTAGTACCAGATTTAGATTGAATTGCTCAAGACTAAAATGCGAAAAATTCGCCAAATAAACTTGCGGTTGGCACGCCTTTTCTGATAGAGTATATAGTTGGTTTGCAAGAGCTATGCATTCCTGAAAGTAGGTTTGGTCACATTCTAAACATAGATTGAGAAGAAAGAATACGAAAATCGAGAGGATTTTCATAGCACCTCAGCAGATGGGGCATATCGGGATAGGCACCCCAGACATTACTTGATCTGCCGGGGAAAGTGGACTGATATTTTTTTTGGGGGATTGGCTACGAGGGGAGTACCGGGAAATACATTCCAAGCGAGAATCTCTCATACCCACCGAGGGCAGGAAATAAGCCTATTCAGGGAGAACAAGAGTATCCCAACCCGAGAAAAATGCTGAATATCTTCTGCACTCGGTTCATCTTGAACATATTTAAGGATGAAGAGTTTGAGTCCTATGTTGAATTCTTGCCATACAGCTTCAGTTGTCGGAGCCATAATAATTCGTCCTTCTACTGCTTTAATCCCCCATGATGGTACCTAAATTGTACAATAAATGATATGAGCTATTAATATCCAAATTATGGATTTTGCACAACTATAGACGAAGGATTGGCCAAAAAGACGCAAAATGAAGTTCTGCATCGCAAAGATATCTGATGAGGAGGCTTTACATGAAGCGACGCGTGCTGTTCATATGCACTCATAACTCGGCCCGGTCACAGATGGCCGAAGGATTGCTGCGACACCTGGGAAATGATCAATTTGAGGCATTTAGTGCTGGTACAGAGGCAACTTTCGTACGTCCCATGGCTATCCAGGTAATGACTGAGTTAGGTATTGATATTTCACACCAACAATCGAAAACGTTAGATCGCTACCTGGATGAACCATTCGACGATGTAATTACAGTTTGTGATACAGCCGCAGAAGCATGCCCTGTCTTTCCTGACGCCGCTCGACGTCGCCACTGGTCGTTTGAAGATCCTTCAAAGGCCACTGGTAGCGAGTCTGAGCAACTACAAGTATACCGCCAGGTACGCGATGAGATTCGTTTACGAATTGAGAATGAACTAGTGTCAGATACACATTAATTCACAAATTTTAAGGAATGAAAAGCTTGCGTTGTATAAACCATAGCCAGCGTAGAAACCACGCTGGCTATGATGAAAAAGTTAATTACTGAACGCTACCCATTGTCACATCAAAAATGAGAACAGAGTTGGGCGGTATGGTCGGTGGGCTTCCAGCTGTTCCATAAGCAAGTGCGGCTGGTATAATGATCCGCCGCGAGCCGCCTTGCTTCATACCAATTAGACCTTCATCAAATCCTTTGATTACCTTGCCCTGACCAAGTACTAGTGTGAATGCTTGAGCCTTGCGATCCCAGGAACTATCAAATTTCTTGCCAGTTTTTTGGAGCCAGCCAGTATATTGCACAGACACATTACTACCTGACTGTGCTGCTGGTCCGCATCCGACTTGCATATCAATATATTGAAGGCCATCAGGAAGTGTGACAGGAGTTTCTGAGACAGCTGGCGGTTTAGCTGGACCGGCTGTGGGGGTAGGAGTGGTTTTGAGTGCAGCGAGACAGGAAGCAAGCTGTTCTGCCGTTGCAGACGCATGGACCTTGGCTATTTTAGTGGCAGTGGCATTCGTGCTGGCAAGCTGAGCCGCAGCGCGGTCTGCGGTATAACGTTGATACTCCAAAATGCCAACTATAGATAGGATTATAAGTACAGATGCGGCAATAGAAGCACCCCAAATTCTCTGTCTGCGTTTTCGACGCGCCTGGCGCTGCATGCGCTCCTGCTGTCGTTGTCCAGGCCGATATTGTTTCTGAGGTGGTTCCTGCTGACCTTTCACCGTCTGAGCCATACAGATACTCTCTCCTTGAAAATTTATAGCATAGAATTGCAAAGAGAGAGTACCATTACTTAGGCTTTCTGACAAGAGGTAAGGGACCAGGGTGTGTAAGAAATCTGTAAAGGATTCATGAGATCGCTTTAAAAAATATTTGTAACGATTGTAACGCTTATAACAGTTGTATCACTTGTATCAGACTTTTGGCGAATTCAATCGTGTTTGAAAGAGGCTGTCAGCAAGTTAATCCTTGAGGATGTGAGATATATGCTGTGCTATAATAATAGCCAGAGAAATTGCTTAGGATGCATTGTTCAAACAAAATACTTTATCTTACTATCTGATTCCCTTTACATGAAGATTGTACTGATTTCTAATTCAACGTTGAACATCAGGCATCTTCGATAGCGGAAAAAATTGAAGAAGGCCACCAGCAACTAGAAAATGAGGAGAGTGTATGTCAACACAGGGATATGTGCGTTTTCCAACCATCCATCAGGACCGCATTATTTTCGTCGCTGAAGACGATCTCTGGTTTGTTTCGAGTCAGGGTGGGAGGGCAGAACGATTAACCGCGGGAGTTGGCGAAGTATCGTACCCTCATTTTTCGCCAGACGGTGAACTACTTGCATTTGT
>DATMNR010000230.1:0-3565 GCA_035568795.1 Ktedonobacteraceae bacterium | reverse complement strand
CCTCGGCCACGGAGGTATACTCTCTGAACGCCTTCCTGGTTATGAAGAACGATCAGCACAGATCGAAATGGCAACACTAGTCGCCCGCTCGCTAATAGAAGAGCGACACGCCATTGTGGAGGCCGCTACAGGGACTGGTAAAGCTCTTGACGTGGACACACCTATTCCGACACCGACCGGGTGGAAGCGGATGGGTGATCTCGTCAGAGGCGATTTTGTATTTGACGAGAAGGGTCACCCAACTCGCGTCACGGCGGCATTCGATGTGATGCACCACCGCACTTGCTATGAGGTTATGTTTTCGGATGGCTCGTCGATCGTCGCAGATGCCGAGCATGAGTGGGCGTCCCACACAAGCGTCGACCGGAGTTGGTCCAGTCGACTAAGGACTGGCACCTACTCGGCCAAGAACTTCGTCACCCCGGAACAGCTTGCCATGCTCGAACAGCTAATCGCTCATTCCCAAAACGACAATACCCTCTCGGTAGGTGAGGCGACAGGGCTTATCGGAGGCCACTACTGGAGCGTGAATCAGGCTGCTGGCAAGATAGCACCTATCAAGTCAATGGAGCGACCAGCACGCTACCCACGCTGGATGCTCCTCACTGCTGTTCGTGACCTCCTGGCGAGAGACCTGAGCGAACAGCGCAGAGATGGTCGAGCGTATACCCTCGTCACCACTGAGAGGATGGCCGCAACACTTAAGGTTGGTTCAGCTGCACGTACAAATCACGCCATCTTGGTCACCAACCCGCTCGTGTTACCTGATGCGAACCTTCCTATCGCTCCATATTTCCTCGGCACTTGGCTCGGTGACGGCAATAGCTACAGCAGCCAGATTACGACCGCCGATCTTGACCTCATCACCGAGATAGAGAAGGCCGGTTACACCGCTAGAAAATTGAAGAGCCACCCATACAACTACGCGGTTGATGACGAGAACGGTAAGGCTGTAAGTCGATGGCAGCCGGGCATGATCGGCCGTCTGCGTACGCTCGGACTCCTGCGTAACAAGCACATACCCGCAACCTATTTGCGTGCATCCGAACAACAGCGCCGCGCCCTTTTCGCTGGACTCCTCGATACAGATGGCACGGTTAACCGCAAAGGTGCTGTAGAGTTCACAACGACGAAGCCACGGCTCGCACAGGATGTGTACGAACTTGCGTGTTCACTTGGCTTCAGGCCCTCGCTCCGTTGCGGGCGCTCTAGGTACAATGGGAAGGATTGCGGCCCCAAATGGACGCTCGCGTTCACAACGGACGAACAGGTCTTTCGACTTGGGCGCAAGATCACTGCCCACAAGGATCGACTTCGAAACTACAGCCCAGAGCGTAATCGCTTCCGCTATGTAGTAGCAGTCCGTGAAGTTCCTTCACGTCCGGTAAGGTGTATTCAGGTCGAGTCTCCGAGTCACTTGTATCTCGCTGGTAGGTCCATGATTCCAACTCACAACAGCCTGGCTTATCTCCTTCCCATTGTACGATCTGGCAAAGTAGCGATCATTAGCACAGCTAACAAAGCTTTACAGGAGCAACTCTTTTATAAAGATATTCCTTTTGTGCAGGAACATATTCAAGAGTTTGAAGCAGCGCTCGTCAAAGGTATGGGCAACTACATCTGTCTTGACCGCCTTGAGAAAGAACGTATCGAGACCCAACCCTTTCTTAAAAATCCTGACTTCACCCGTCTGTTGAACATAGTGAAAGAATTTGAACTGAATATTACTGGCGACTTTGAAACACTTGGATTCACTCTCCCCAATGATATACGCACCAGAGTTAATGCAGACAGTGATCAATGCGCCTGGAGAGAGTGTCCTTTTTTCTCAAAGTGTTACGTTCGCCAGATGAGAGATGCGGCTGCACTTTCACAGGTAGTCGTTGTTAACCATACACTCCTTTTGCTTGATGCCGTGTTAGAGGGCAACTTGCTGCCTGAGCATGATGCAATTGTAATAGATGAAGCACATCACCTGGAAGAAGAGGCCACACGCGCATTTACTGTAACTGTCAGTGAAGCCAAAATATCTGCATTATTAGCTCAACAAAGACTCAAACAACATAGCAGGGCCGATCTACAAGAAGAAGCAAAACAAACCATGAAGTTTGTGTGGGATAGGCTAGATCAATTTGCACATACTGCATCTTATAAAGGCAGGGTTATTTTGCAAGAGCCACTGCAAGAAGGGTTGCATCTAGCAACCCTTCTTGCTAAAATTGCGGAATCGTTGCGTGAACAACGTCCAGAATATATGGAGGAACCAGAAAATTCTCTTTATGATAAGTTGCTTACCCGTACAGATAACTTGTCAGAGGCAATTCGTAAGGTTTTTTCAGTTGATCAGCGTGACACTTACGTTTATTACATTGAACGCGAAACGAAACCGGGACGTAGAGGCTCTAGTTTAGAGGTGAATGCTACTCCTTTGGATGTGAATTCTCTTCTAAAAGAGCTTTTGTTTGATGAGTCGAAAGTTATTTGCACATCCGCAACACTTGCAACAGTTGGTCCCAACCCTGTTCATCCAGAGGATCGCGGACCGAATTTTGCATACTTTCGAAGACGTGTTGGTCTCGACCATACAGATTACCCCGATGTACTTGAACACATTTTGCCTTATACTTTTGATTACCAAAACAATGCTTTGCTCTATTTACCGCGACATTTGCCCGAACCAGCTTATGGTCCAGATTCACATAACTACACGAATAAGATAGCTGAAGAAATGATGCGCCTTGTCGAAGCCTCTCAAGGCCGAGCATTTCTGCTCTTTTCTAGCAAACGCATGCTTGATACTGTTTACAATATATTTTTAGATAGTTTGCCCACATATCTTGATTTTCGCTTGTTACGCCAGGGAGAAATGAATCGTATTGAATTAGTGCGCGAGTTTCGAGAATGTGAAAGTGCTATTCTCTTTGGTCTGAAAAGCTTTTGGGAAGGGGTTGATATCGCTGGAGAATCCCTTTCACTGGTCGTCATTGATAAGATGCCTTTCGACCCTCCTGAGGATCCCGTCCATGAAGCACGAGTTGCAAGAATGAAAGCCAACAAAGAAAATTGGTTCGGGAATTACGTTCTTCCTCAGGCGGTATTAAGACTGAAGCAAGGCCTGGGCCGTTTACTACGCACTCACGAAGATCGTGGTGTGATGGCCATTCTGGATACACGCCTGCATACTAAAAGTTATGGCAATCTCGTTATTAATGCTCTACCACCTGCTCGCAGAACCGAGAATTTGAAAAATGTTGAACATTTCTTTAAAACATACGACGATTCTCCTTTCTAAATCTAAATATCATTTAGAATACTCGAACCAAATATCACTTCGTTAGGAAGGCAAAAAATATGACCCTATGGAACTCTGGAATGCGTAAGTACTTGATTATAGCCGTTATAGTGCTGGTATGTAGTACTCTAGTTGCCGCATTCGCATACCGAACTGCTACGACTGCAAAAGTAATTCCAACCGCGACCACTATCGTGAAAATACCCTCAATTGGAATAACACCTACAACGCAACCGACCTACCCTCCAACACCAACCCCAACGCCACTGGATT
>DATMNR010000229.1:0-3868 GCA_035568795.1 Ktedonobacteraceae bacterium | reverse complement strand
GGCTGAAACTTCTTTTTGAAGTTAAACAATGATTGACTATCTTTCAGATTGCCAAAACGATGAGTCAATACGTCAATGCTGCTGTCCAGAAGCGAGGCATCTTCGCCATTTGCGTTGCTCAATGGAGCCAGACCCAGGCTGACCATTTCCGCTCCACGGCTCTTCAAGAATTCAATTGAGCGAGAAAGCAGTAGTTCCATCGTGCCAGGTGCGCATCGTTCGGCTCGGCGCATAAGGTCAAGTCCCCATCCCTTACGTCCATAGATAGGAATGAACGTAACAAATGCATGGACAAGGTTTTGGTTATCGATCGCCAATGCAGTTATTTGCTCTGGGTCTCCCTCTGAATTGAATTGACCCATACTAAAACCCATTTCGGATCCGCCTTTTTGGGTCACCCATTTCTGAGAAATTCTTTCCATCTGCACCAGTCGTTCGACATCTTGAACGTGCCCCTGATAATAAACTACCTGCAAACCTTCCTTTTCAGCACGTTTGGCGCTAGAACGCACATTTGCCATTGCTCCTCCTTTAAGAGTAAATGTCTGAGTGTTGATCACTGCGTCCTCACCGATCTTAATTAAGTGCATGCCAAAGGTATGATAAAGATCTACAAGATCATTGCGCACCTGCCAGAACACAATGGTCCAGTCCTGTTGAGAACAGAAAGCTTTGAATTCCTGGATTGCTCCAGCAAGTTCACTCTCTGGCCCAATTGGATCTCCTGCAACCACTGCTACCGTTCCTTCTAAGACGTAAGCAATAACTACTTTCCTCGATGCCGAAAAAAAGTATGATTTCTCTTCACTCAACGTAAAGTAGGATATAGAGTTTTTGCCAAAGATGCGCGTATGAAAGGCGACCGCCCGCCGTTCTTCTTCATTCGGCAAGAGCGTTTTGGCTACTGGCCGCAAAATCGAGATCATTCCATACAGAATAGCACTGATACATAAAGCTTGAAGTATATGTTCGAACAGTAATGCCTGTGTGCCTGGCGATAGATGCATATGTGCGTTAGTGAGCAATCTTAGAATTACTCCCCCGAAGCTAAAACGATCTATTTGTACCTCAAATTCTGAATAGAGCGCAATAAAACCACCAATCGTGTAGAGCACAACGACAATCAACCCCAGGATCAAGACAAAGTAGCCTCGTTTTACCGAAGGAGGATCGCTACGTGCCTGGAAGTAGCGGAACAACAACAAGAGGACGATTGTGAGAGCCAATGCTGTAAGTGTCGCGAGTACTGATCCTCCACGCAAAATGTGCAGAAAGAAAGATAGGACCAGAAGCCCGAGAGTAATATTCCAGGCCTGATGTTTCCCACGTATTAATCCATATGAAAGCATCACAAGAAAAAAACCCACAACGACAGTTAGTTTCTGAGCACTATGGTAAGCGACAATAGGCCATACGCCTAAGAGGATATCCCAATTGAGTTTGGGAACAACAGCAGAAAGCATATCTGCTATGCCCACCAGTCCGGTCGCAAGACCAATCACTAGACGCACAATCATGTGTATATCTTCAGAAAATGGCAGTGATTGCTCAGGCATGATCTTCATTGTTTTAAATCCTTTAACTAGAGCTTTTTCATAGGTTTTTTCATAGAATATAAGTATTATGAAGCGCAACTGCTCCGATACAATAGTGGCAAATGACCCATTGTTCATAGGATAAACGCTCAGACTTACGAATTTTAGAAACGGATTACATATGAATGAGTTTCCATGTATACACAAATTACCTGACATGTTCATTGTTTCAAAGAAATGTCATTTCAACTCTCGAACCCCGATGTTTCCCAAAGACATCCCACGTGCTTCACCTCTCGATGATAGTATAGGTTTCGACCGTTCCAAAAACGTTACGAAACATCTCATTGTGAACAAAAGCTGGAATGATTCTTGCCCCGCAAGTGTTTTATACATTGGACAGCTAAAACTCTCTATGGTATACTACTATCCAACACACTAGAAACATGCCTGATAAGGCATAGTCATTGGATAGTAAGCAATCCAAGAAGATAATTAAACGGACAGAAGATAGGCGAAAGGGGTCTAGAATCAATGCCAAAGAAGGGTGAACTTTCAAAAACAGCGCGTGCCTCACTGGCAAACCGCGAAGATATTAACCACATGACCAGTCGCATTTGTGCAAAGTGCGGTGAAGCAATCATGCTCAAAGAACTCCAACCCGTGAAAGTGGTTGGTAAAGGGATGGTATTCTACCACAAATCTCACTACAGTATGCAGTAATTCTACATATTCCACTAAAAAATCCATGAGCCGTTGAAGCACATGGATTTTTTAGTGGAAAGATTCACTTACTCCTGATCTTGAATCAAAAATTGTAACTTCCTTTTAAAAACCTTCTCAAAAAGATCAGCTTTCTCATAAGCATGTTCCAATTCATCATCAAGATCAGCTAATGGACGTACCCATAAAGAAATCGTCCAGGTACGTTCATCACACAGAGCCTCATTAGCTTCAAGACGTTGCACGCGTCCATCATGGCTCCAATCAAGAGCATCAGCAATTCGTACCAGGGCAGCCAGCGCCGAAACGCGTTTGCGAGCAGAACGATTCAAGGCCGAAAATTCTTCATGTGATACACTCGGTAGCGCCCGCCGGTGATAGCGGGCAATACAGGCAATCTCATGACGCTCTTCTTCGCTAAAATCCGGCAACTCAGTTTCTTTAATCAGCCGGTACGAGTGTTTGTGGTGGCGGCGTGCCTCGATCATCATACCTGTATTGTGTAGAAACGCAGCACGCTCAAGCAAACGCAATGCGCTTTCATCAAGTTCGTGCAAAGGCTGTGTTGCTTCAAACAATTGTACTGATAGTCGTTCTACCTGGCGGGCATGAGGCCAGTCCTCTACCTGTAATCCTCCACTTAAACGAAGTTCTTCAGGTGTAGGCTGGGGTAACTGCCACCAATCCAATTCTTCGACTGGAACTGATTTCATCTCATTACCTACCTTTGCTCATGATACTTCCTGAACATCTATGGCTCCAATATTTCTAGTACCTGGCGCTTAAAATCTCGCGCCTGGAGTGCATACCAATGCTGGCGAAATGCATCGTATTGCTTATTGCGCAATAGCTCTTGGCTCTGCAAAAAATGCTCCAGCCCATAACGTTCCTCAACAGTAGGTACTACCGTTGGATCTAATAGATCCTCGATCAATTCAGGTGATACAAGAGATTTCTCATGCACATGCTGATTGTTCCCGTTGAGATGCATAGATTCAGGCACTGTTGCGGTATCATGACTGCCCAGACAAAGCCTCAACAATGCAATCATCACGTCACTATCATGAAAATCGCCAAGTTCTTCTTGAAGCTGAACTAACTCTTTAAGAACAGCTTTGGACCCTACAGGTAACACATCTTCAAATACTTCAAACGTATAACGGAGTCGCTTGGCTGCAATACGCATGTTGTGTAGCTCTACTATATTGTACGGGTTATCGACAAAACTTTCCCAGCTATATAAGTCCTCAAGCCGCACTTTGGCGATCATCCGTGCATTTTTCCCGGTCGGATCCAGAGGATTAAGTCCTGTAATCGGCTTAGCTTTTGCCATGCGACACCACTCCCTCCTGAATGCAGGACTCAACCTGCTTCCTCAGATCGTCTTCGTCCAGATCCTGGAGAAATGATTCCAATTCAAGCTGCTTCTGCTCGCGAAACGTTTGCAGACGCTCAATGATCCATTCAACTCCAGCCTTATCTTCGCTCTTCACCTGCTCGAGTTGTGCATGCAAATTGATTAACATGACGTCTGTATCACGCGCTGCGCCTAACGCATCGGCAATCTGCGTCACCTGGCGATAGATTTTTTTAAAGCTTTTGGGGTCGCA
>DATMNR010000228.1:0-3313 GCA_035568795.1 Ktedonobacteraceae bacterium | reverse complement strand
ATGATCACTTCGTGTGCTACCCCCGCTCTATCCAATCCCTCGTCAAATTCTTGTATCTGTTCCTGAGGAATACCCGGGTCCTCACCACCAAAGAGTCCTAGCGCGGGATACTTAATATGGCTTGCTTCCTCAAGCAAGGTTTTATTGGCACCTCCAAACTTCCTGCTCATGCCAGCATAGAAGCCAATGACTCCAGCAAGGTCAAAGTTCTCATTTGTGCCTGTTAATAACGAAAGAGTTCCACCCATGCAGAAGCCTACTGTGAATGTCGAGCGAGCTGTACCTTCACCTGAACGCAGGTGATCTAGCGCGGCACTAACATCCTGGAAAAAGGTTGTTAATTGCATTTGCTGCACATGTGTCGTGTATTCAAATGGTTCATCGCGTGAACTGATACCGGCGGTACGTCCGAAATAATCGAGTGCCAGCGCAGTGAAACCTACCTCGGCAAAGCGCAGTGCCAGTTCTTTGTAAAACTGGTGCAACCCGCGTACGTCGGGATAGATGAGTACCTGTGCCGCTTTAGGGTTTGCAGGCATGGCCGTGTAGGCGGCAAAACGGTTTCCATCTGCGGCTGTCAAAATAATCTCTTCTCCATAAGCGCTACCGCTTTCTCCTGGTGGCAGCGGAGGTCTGGCATTATCGTCATAACACATGTAAACTTTTCTCCTTTATAGTATCTAAAGTTGTATTGTGTCTTACTAAGAATGTATCATGTCACAAAGAATAACAATATCGCAAAGGAATTGAACTTCTTTCTTGAAGACAGGAATGTTACATTTATGAAGAATTCAGATAGTATACCAATCATGTCTTTTGAAACCCAACAAGAGTGGGAAGCATGGCTCAAAGAAAACCATACTGAGACAAGGGGCATCTGGCTCAAGATAGCAAAAAAAGGAGCACGCACGCCTTCGGTTTCTTATGCCGAAGCCTTAGACAGCGCATTGTGTTATGGTTGGATCGATGGCCAAAAAGCTGCTTTTGACGACAAGTACTGGTTACAAAAATTTACTCCACGTACTGCAAAAAGCATCTGGTCAAAAATAAATTGTGGCAAAGCGGAAGCGCTTATCGCTGATGGGAGAATGCAACCAGAGGGATTGCGGCAGGTGGAGCTAGCTAAGTCTGATGGACGCTGGGAGAGGGCTTACGAATCGCAGAGCAAAATCACGATACCTGATGATTTTCAAAGCGAACTGGACAAAAATCCGAAAGCGCAGGATTTCTTCAATACATTGGATAGTGCAAATCGTTATGCCTTCCTATTCAGGATTCATGCAGCAAAAAAACCTGAAATGCGTTCTGCTAAAATACAGAAGTTTGTTGATATGTTAAATCAGCAGCAGAAACTGCATCCTTAATCATCCCTGGGCTTCTCAGTAGACGATGTGTACTATTTTCTGCGCGCCTGCGGCGCTAATATAAGTGCGTGGGAGGTTTTTTGTGCGCCCGCGGGCGCACAAAAAACCTCCCACGCACTTACTAAAAATGCTCGCTTGCGAGCACTTGACAAAAACATCAATTAGATGTAATATGCATATATATGCTAAGATGTTCTATGCTACAAAGCATATAACATTGAGTTTCATATACATGCGAAACGTCAGTAATGAATTGAAACGTCATTATGGCACCTACCCTGCTTGCCGACAGCGAAGTCGGAAGGAAAAGCGCCAAAGAAGCGGAACGGTAGTAAGACCCATCGAGGTTTTACGCTCTTCCTGGTAAGGAACGACGAGCATGAGCCAGAACCCTCAGAATTTAGCTCCTCTTCCAGCAATTGGAACGCAAGCAACCCTTTCACGTACCATCACCGAGGACGATATCCTCCTCTTTGCCCTGGTCAGTGGTGATCACAACCCCATCCACCTGGACGCGGAATACGCGGAGAAATCCCTATTTGGTAAACGCATTGCGCATGGTTTCCTGATAGGCTCATTAATCTCTGCTGTGCTCGGCAATGATATGCCGGGGCCAGGCTCAATTTATCTGGGGCAAACCTTGAAATTTCTCGCGCCCATCCACATTGGTGATACTGTGACAGTTACCGTCAAGGTTGTTGCGCTTCGCGAAGACAAGCGCATCGTAACGCTCCATACTGACTGCACGAACCAGCATGGCACACTGGTATTGAGCGGCGAAGCAACCGTTAAGTATACCAAAGAACTCGAAGCTGCTTGACCAGGTTCTTGATGAACGATAGAATAGAGTCCTGAAAGCTCTCAAGTGAACTTATGAATGAAGGAGTTGAGTAAGGACAGATGCAGGTTGTCTTTGTTGGTGGGGCGAGCAGTGTCGGAGCAAGCTGCCTGGCTATTCAAATAGCTGAGCAGTGGATTGTTGTGGACGCAGGGGTACGTGTTGACCGAAAATCAGACCCTCTACCCGATCTCTCACTGCTAGAAGGCAAAGATATCCAGGCGATCTTTGTCACCCACGCGCACGCTGACCATATTGGCGCATTACCGCTACTACACCAGGCTTTCCCCACAGCTCCTATTTTTGCTTCCAGAGGAACATCTCTCCTCATGGAAGTCATGCTCGCTGATGCTTTAAAGATCATGACCCGTCGCGCGGTCGAGGAGATGGAGTTACCGCTCTACCCTGAAACACTGGTTGCGGGAATGCTGACTCAAGTACGTCCCATACCTGTGGGAGAATCTTTCACGTTGCCCGCTCTTCCGGGAATCACGATCCAGACAAGCCGAGCCGGGCACATCGCAGGTGCGGTGAGTCTTGGATTTACTGCACCCGACGGCTCAATCGTTGTTTCAGGAGATATCAGTAGTACCCCACAACTAACAGTGACCGGAGCTATCCCACCCCAGATGGATCACTGTGATTTGCTTGTGCTTGAATCAACCTATGGAGCGCGGCTACACCCCAATCGACAAGCAGAAGAAATGCGCCTGGCACAGGCTGTCGCAAATGGTCTTGCTCAAGGAGGACACACACTGATTCCTTGCTTTGGACTGGGTCGCGGACAGGAACTACTGCTCGTTTTGCAGGCAGCCCAGGAAAAAGGGCAAATCCCAGAGTTTCCCATCTACGTAGATGGCCTTGTACGTCGCGTCTGCTCGACGTATTTACTCATCCCTGAAGCGCTTTCACCAATATTGCAACGGCAGATTCGCAAGGGGTTTACACCTTTCACAGGGCGAAACGTGAGCTTTGTTCGCGATGAACGAGACCGTGAACGCATCCTGGCCGGACCACCAGCATGCATTCTTTCAAGCAGCGGTATGCTTACCGGTGGCCCAAGCGTCTGGTATGCTGCAAGACTCGCCAGTGATCCAAATGCATCTATTCT
>DATMNR010000227.1:0-8057 GCA_035568795.1 Ktedonobacteraceae bacterium | reverse complement strand
ACATCGCAGCGAATATGCTATGGTTTGTTGTAATGACTTGTTCGGTGGTTTCCGCTGGTTTTGTCTGGCTCATGTATTGTTTCTATTCGCTTTCTCGTTCGTGACTACCTTGATCTTTTTCTCACTCCTATCCTATCAGATTTGATGCTCCACTGTATGGTGTAGGCTAGGTGTTGCATTTATTCTAACATTTCGATTTAAACGAATCGTCATCCAGTGTCATCCAGAACTGATCTTTGCCATTCTGAGTACCCCTGTTTTGCCATCCTGAGTGTTCTTGTTTTGTCATTCTGAGCGTGAGCGAAGAATCTCGTTGCCCCTCGCGTGAGATTCTTCGCTCACGCTCAGAATGACAAGCCGGTGCTCTCCGTTCCCCTGAACTCTAGCCAACCCTTGCGGGCTTCTGAGCTAATCATGCTGATAAACGAACTACCCCAACCATTCGTAGGTGCCGATTTATCGCGTACACCGCCGATTCATCGGCCCTGGTGGCCACTCTTAATGCGCTAAACTTCATAGTCGGTTCCTCTCTCTCTTGCACCTTAACCCCTATTCCAGTAGAATGTCGTTGGAACGTCAAGCAAAACACGCTAGAGGAGATCAGCGTATGTCACGCATACCACCTGACGAAAATATACAATTGCCCGCGGGAGAGACAGTATCCTTTGACACAATGTCTACACTCTTTCGCACAATGGCGCACAGGCCAGAAATCATGCAGCAAAGCATGCAGTTGCTAGAGGCTGTGATGCGTACTGGAACCGTTGAGCCACAGTTGAAAGAATTGCTAGCCGTACGCGTCTCCCAGGTCAATTACTGCTATTACTGAATGGCCGCTCATACTGCCTTGGCAAGGCAGCTGGGTGTAACTGAAGAGTTGCTCGATGCGCTCTATCATATCGATACGCATCGCCATCTCTTCACAACTCGTGAACTGGCAGCATTACATTTTGCCGAAGTCATGACCACCAGCGGCCGTGATGTCGATGAAGCATTATGGGATGAACTGCAGGCACATTTTGACGATGGTGAAATTGTAGAACTGGCTTCGGTAGTTGGTCTCTTCAATTTCTTCAATCGTTACGCTGATGCTTTGCGCATTCTGCCTTCGGAAACGACAACAGGGGATTGAATATATGCCTACAAGCGATGAAAAATTGACCTCTTTGCTCCAGGATTTAGAAAAATTGGCCACGTACCTGCATGGCCGTGGAGATAAAACACTGGCTCTTTCAAAACAATTTGCGGAAAACGCGAAGAAAGACCCATCCAACCAGGAGTTTGATCAACGCCAGGCAACCATGCTGGATTACCAGCATCACATCTGGCATGAAATAGGAAACATGGTTGATAAGCTCTTAAAACAATACGAAAAATAATATCTAATCCTATTTGCTGGCAGTAACATGGACACGGCTGCCCATGTTACTGCCAGCAAATAGGAGATAATTATTCCTGGCCCGTTTTAGCTTTGGTGTAGGTATCTGTCAACTCATCCTTGGTGCGTGCGTACATATCGCGGCCCTGTGACAGTGCATTAGTAGCCCGAGCGCGAATTTCGTCGCTCAATCCAGAAGAGCGGTCGCGCAACATGATTCCCTGTTCGTTAAGTTGAGCGCGCGTAGCCTCGCCTGACTGTGGCGCGAGGATCAGTCCTGCAGCTACACCCAGCGCAAATCCAGCAAGGAACCCGAGAAGCATCTTCATAAAAACACCTTCATCCTTTCTAAATATTTTGAGATATGCGTGTCAGACCAATGGTACATAAAAATAACCGGACTTTTCCGGTCAGGCATTGCGTCAACGGATTGATCGATCAGTATACAGGTTCGTTGACGACTTGCTCTACGAGAATCAGCAGATCGTCTAAATCAAACGGTTTCCGAATGAGATGCACCTTCTGATAAAGAATAGGATCATCCTCAATCTCTCGGGCCACCACTTCAGCCTCAAGTACTGCCGCTGTGTAGACAATGACAGGGATTTCGGCTGTTATAGAATCCTCTTTCAACTGCTTTAATACATCTTGCCCGGAGATTTCACCCAGTTTCAGGTCAAGGATCAGCAAATCTGGTAGCAAGGCCTTCATTTGTGAGAAGGCATCTTTACCATTTTGCAGAATATGAACCTGGTACTGTTCATCTTCCAGGATGCGACGCATCAAAGAAAGCAATTGATTCTGATCATCAATGATGAGTATTTGTTTTCCCACAAACAATCGGCGCATTATCCCGGTCAGGTGACGTAGATGACTGCGCCCCTCCTGTTATTGATACGTTAATAAACGCCGGGACGTTTCACAAAAGCCTGGTTTGGTTCTGTTGTAGTGTACCATGTAACACAACAACAAACAAGCATTTTTACACGTGCAACATATCAATCAACCAGAGCGCAACCAACAGGAAAAAACTCAAACTGATCACCGCGATCGTAGGGTCAATAAGTGGAGCGCTCACCAGGCTGCCACGCATCCTTAATCGCTGGAAAAGCGTTGGCAGAATCAGTCCACAAATGGTGGCTAACAAAAGGCTCAAGCCAAGTCCCAGGCCAATGGCAATCGCCAGCAGCCAGGAATGGAAGAGCAGCCATGCCAGCACACCCACAATGATTGTTGCCAGTACTCCGCCAAATGTGCCAATACGTATTTCACGAAACATACCACGCCAGAAGTCACTACCATGCGTGGATCGCAGTTGCCAACCCGCTACGCCAAGCGCTTGCGAACTCACACTGCCACTTGTCAGCATCAGCATAGGTATAAAGCAAATCATTCCATTAAGCGCTATGGGAGAGCGTAATCCGGCCATGAAACCCGATGTTTGGATATGCGACGAGTTGATGGTAAGCGCGTTCCCAAACACCTGGTAGAGCACTAGAGCGAGTATAAAGCCTGCCGCAATGTTTACTCCTAACCATGTCGCCCGGCTTAAGACGGCACGTATCGAAAAATGCTCCTCCTCTTCGAACTCTTCAACACTTGCTCCGGCTATTTCGGAAAAATCTTCGGCTTGCTCTTCATTGATGACATCAATGACATCATCAACCGTGATTAATCCCACCAGGTGATTCTCTTCGTCTACCACTGGAACACCCAGCAGGTCGTATTTGGCGATGATGCGCGCCACTTCTTCCTGATCAGTATTAGTCTTGACCTTGATCACGTCGTCATCCATCAGATCTTTCAAGCGCGTTGTTGGTTCTGCAACTACAAGTTCGCGTAGGGAAACGACCCCAACCAGGTGTTTTTCGTCATCTACAATGAAGAGATAATAAATCATCTCGAGGTGAGCTGAGTTTTGACGCATATAGACGAGCGCCTCTTCTGCTGTAAGCTCCTGCGAGAGTGAGAGCACCTCGGTGGTCATGATCCCACCGGCAGTCTCAGGTGCATAGCGCAGCAGTTCGCGTATAGGTCGCGACTCTTCGGCTGGCATCAGGCTGAGTAGGCGTTCGGCCTTGTCCTGTGGAAGTTCTGCCAGTATATCTGCCGCGTCGTCAGGCGCGAGTTTTTCCAACAGGTCGGAGGCTTTCTCAGGATCAAGTTCGATCAAGAGCTCGAATTGTAAGGGAGCCTCTACTTCGTTTAAGATGTCGGCTGCTGTCTCGGTATCCAGACGATCAAGCACAGCTCCAGCTTCTTCTACGTCGAGCTGCTCCAGGATGTCAGCAATATCAGCAGGGTGTAAATCCGATAGTTTGTTGTGGCTGATGCTTAATTGCACCTGTGGCACGATACCGGCAGTGCCTGCACCGGCGCCCGCAAGCGCTAATTGAGTCGTGCCAACTTTCACGACCTCGATTGGCTCTACATAATTCCAGGTAATGATACGCTCAGAGAACTGAAAAGGTAGTACGCCACTCACAAGCTCGAATGGAGCGAGTATTCCCAGGCGTCGCAATAAACCGCTACCACTGATATCAACGCCTATCAAGCGCGCCGTTCCTTTAATTTGCGCCAGCTTCAAATCATTGGCTTTGACGACACGAAAACCCTGTGTATCGACAATTTGTTTGTCCAACAGATCGCGTTTTAATAATAATTCCTCCATGTGAGGCGCATACGATGCAAGGCGTTGCTGTTTAACCGTGAGATATATTTTGGGATCTTCTATATTATCTACCTGAGGCCATGGTACAACGATATCGTTATTGCCTGGTAACGTAGATGTTGTAATCACAAGTGCAGTTACAGTCGGAAACGTCTCATTGAGCGAGACACAGACATCTTTCAGGGCACCGATCTTGTGTCCCTCGATATCATAAACATGCTTGCGTAAGAGTGTGCTTAAAAAAATCATTGGAATCACCACCTTTCCCTATTTTGTTACTGGTAACTAATCAATAGGAGTGCAGAGGACGAAGTCCTTTGCCGGGGTTCGGGACCGCGCATCTGGTGGATGCAAATCTGTTCCCCACACTCCCCCATTTCCATCCTCTGATGCCGTAGCAACGAACGATTCAGGAGTGCAGAGGACGCAGTCTTTTGCCGGGGTTCGGGGTGTCCCCGAAAATCCCCCTTTCCTTCCTTAGCCACCGCAGGTGGCATGAAATGGGAGATTGAAAAGTTATCTATAGGTATATAAAACCGTACACTTATCCTTAGGCCTGAGGATAAGTAGGAAAAGCATCCACCTGCGTAACTAACGTTACAACACGATACACGCAAAAAATGTAGAAATGCCGCCTCTGAAAACACAGAGATACACTCTTTACAAAATGCACTATTTACGCAGGGAAAATGCTTGTTTGAGGTTCCTTTGAAGGAACCCAGGTAGGACTTGCTGGCAGGTGGGAAAGCCCTTACTCGATCATATAATTGTTGACTCATCGAGTAAGGTAGAGGAAAAGCACACTAGATGTGAATTAGTCCAGGCTAGAAAGTTGTATCATATCTATCCAGCCACCATACTCGATGAGGAGCAGAACAATCCCGCGAGCAGACACGCGAAAACGACACGTCTACTATGACTGGGACCAGCGTCCATGTCCCTCACCTCCTTTGCCCAACAGTTGGAGCAATCACCAGAAGCGACGTTCCCGTGAATCGTCTAAAACCTCATCTGATGTGCCACGACAACCGTGGGTAGACAAAAAATTCTTTCTGTACAAAGTATAGCACGCGAAGCAAGCATTGGGCAAGAGTGATAGTGTCTGTAGTACGTTTGGTATATTTGTGTACTTTGTACACTATCTGCATGGAATCACGTGAGCATTGTTCCAGTATCTTCCTTAAAGGCAGGTCCTGGACTTTATGTATCCCATCGTGACTGATATGAGAAACATGGCTATTTTCATTTGTGCAACAAAGGCAGCAAGACCTTAAATGTGCTGCCCTGGCCAGGTATACTCTCGGCAGTGATGCAACCTCCAAGTTGCTCTACCAATGTCTGCGCTATGGAGAGTCCAAGCCCCGTACCTTGTCGTGGACGAGCCCGGTTAGCTCGGTAAAAACGCTCAAAGATGTGGGGCAGATCAGCAGGGTCAATACCGATGCCGCTATCGCGTACGCAGAGCACCGCCATTCGATCCATCTGTTTCAGAGAAATCGTCACGCGAGCGACAGTACCCTCGTCATAGGAGGTGGGTGTATACTTGATGGCGTTATCGAGTAGTATAAGCGTGACTCTGCGAACATTTTCCTCATCACCTCTCACACGCACTGGTTCAATGTGGCCAATTTCCAATTTGAGCATCGATCCTTCAACACTGAGCCTCCTCCTCAGTTTGCGTACAAGCTCGAGCACAACGCGATCTAGTTCAAGCGGCGACTGGTGTGTGCTCCCCTTGGAAAGCGATTCCATCTGTTCAGGCACAGCGAGTGTTGTCTCACTGGCGTCGGCGCGGGCCAGAAGCAATAGGTCCTGCACGAGTCGCGAAAGCCGAACTGTCTCCTCATTCACCTCGGTCAATACGCTTTGGCGTTCTTCTGATGTGATTTCAGCCTGGTAAAGCTGCAAAAATCTATGGTTGCCTTGAATCGTCGTGAGAGGAACACGTAATTCATGTGATGCATCAGCAACAAAGCGACGTTGGGTCTGTGTCAAACGCTCTAAGGAATCAAGCATTTCGTTGAAGGTATCCACTACCTGAACCATCTCATCATTACCGCGTGGCCGACGCACTCGCTGACTCGGCATAGTGAAGCGCGATCCACGCGTTGTGGCAGTAGCAATGGTTCGTGCTGTTTCAACGATCTCTGCTAGCGGATGCAATACACGAGAGGCGATGATCCATCCTCCCAGCAGAACTCCCACCAGTATCGTTAGCCCCGAGAGCAGAAGCAAAGTACGTAACATAGAAAAGGTGTCATCCACGTCATCCAGGGACTTGGCGACCAGAAGTACACCAACGATAGGTTCATTTCTTGTAGGGGAAATGTTGGTGTTCGACCCGTTATATGTTTTGCCGCTCGTATTGGCAATTGTTTCTTCTGTAGATGCGTGGATTGGCAGAACTTCCACCCGTACGCGCTCGCCCGACACATTTGCAGTGTACCAGGTCGTCTGGCCGTTGAGTGTCGTTTTGAAGGCATTGGTACTGATAGGGATGGTTGTGCTGATATCACTACCTGAGCGATAGCGTATCTTATCTTGTGCATCCAAAATCTCTATGACGACTCCGGGATCGCGATAAGTATCAATGGCGTCAAGCGAGAGTATTGGAGGCCAGTATGGTGGCTGTGCAGACAACTCAGGTCGTACATTCAGAGAAGCGACTCGAGCCTCTGCCATTACGTCGCTATCGACGTTCTGTTCGATTGCATTCATCGTGAGCACCAGGATGAGTACCGCAAACAGGCCCAGCGCGACAGCTAGAAGCGTACCATACCAGAGCAGTAGGCGCATACGCAGTGAACGTGGTTTACCTCGAAAGGACATAGGTGATTTCATTTTTCGCATCTCGATGCTCATTTACTCTTTGATGTTGTGAACGTTCGTTACACACTTGATAGCTGCGAGCACTCATGCTAGCCGGCAGTTAATACTGGAATCAGGTGTGGCTTATTCCTTCAAGACGTAGCCGATTCCACGAACGGTATAGATCAATCGTGGTTCACCCTCAGCCTCTAGCTTGGTACGCAAATAGCCTATATAAACCTCCAACACGTTAGAAGAGCCTTCGAAATCAAGTCCCCATATGCAATTCAAGATGATCTCACGGGTGAGCACTTGGCGTGGTCTCCGTAGAAAAAGCGCGAGTAGATCGAATTCGGTTGGCGAAAGAACGAACTTACGGGTGCCGCGATTTGCTAGGCGAGTGCCCATATCCAGTTCGACATCGGCATATCGAAGCACCTCGTAGCGTATTGCCTGATTACGCCTCAAGAGGGCTTTCACTCGCACGAGCAACTCTTCTGGCGCAAACGGCTTGACGAGGTAGTCATCGGCTCCCATCTCGAATCCCTCTACCCGATCTGCTACGGAATCGCGAGCCGTGAGCATGAGAATGGGAACCTGGTCACCAGCAGCACGTAGACGCTGTGTAACCTCCAACCCGCTTAGCGTTGGCAGCAGAATATCAAGCACGATGAGGTCAGGGGGGTGCTCAAGCGTGCGGGTCAAAGCTTCGTCGCCACTAGCGGCGATGCTCACGCTATATCCTTCATAAGCAAGGAAGCGCCGTAGCATCCCTGTAGTGCCCGGGTCATCGTCTACAACTAGAACGTGTGTCTTCATCTTCGTTCCTCTCACCTCCTGAATTCATTGTCTCACACCCTATACTTTTTGGTCAATCACAAGTTGCAAGAAATCGTCATAGAGACATAATCTGAACAGAACGAGAAGAGGGATTTTTCATCCAAGGTCAGTTTTTCAATTCTGAGTTTCTTCTCAGCTTTTTCTCAGGTAAAACTTACATTTAAGCTGTATGGTAGAGAAAGAAGTATTGCACGCCAATTCAAATGGTGTGCTTTTGGAGTTGTTTTGGGTTGTTCTCACATCCCCTCAGCAAGACGTAAACCATTTATCATATAACAATGCTCATGCAATTGAGAGGAGCAATCATGACTGATCCAGAAATTCGTCTCAACATTTTGCGGGAGGAAGATGAATTGCATA
>DATMNR010000226.1:0-2586 GCA_035568795.1 Ktedonobacteraceae bacterium | reverse complement strand
AGGCGCAATGAAGGAGACGAAAGCCGTTATTTTACCCCGGCTTGCAATGGACCTATCACTTTGCGGGATAAAGATGCAGTACATCAGGATATTGCGAACTTGAGATCTGCTCTGCAAGGGGTAGGAGCAGAGGAAGTCTTTTTGCCAGCCGCATCACCAGGAACAATTGCTCAGGTGATGCAGAATTACTACTATCCAACCCAGGAAGCCTATCTGTATGCCCTGGCGGACGCGATGCGCTATGAATATAAAGCTATCGTTGCGGCTGGTTTCCTCATACAACTGGATTGTCCAGACCTGGCAATGCAGCGACATACCCGTTATGCTACTGCCAGTATCGACGAATTTCGCAAGCAAGTGCAGCAAAACATCGAAGTACTGAATTATGCTCTGATAGGTATTCCAGCGGAGCAGGTACGCGTGCATGTATGCTGGGGCAACTATCCTGGTCCTCACCACCGGGATGTGCCACTCAAAGACATCATTGATTTACTCTTCAAGATACAAGGCGATGCATTCTCCATCGAAGCTGCAAATCCGCGTCATGAGCACGAGTGGAAAGTCTTCGAATATGTGCGTTTACCCGAGGGCAAGTTATTGATCCCTGGTGTGATTGATACATGTTCCACATCTATTGAACATCCCGAGGTTATAGCACAACGCATCGTGCGTTTTGCCCAGATTGTTGGTCGAGAAAATGTGATTGCGGGGACCGATTGTGGCTTTGGAACTTTCCTTGGAACGAGTGTAATTGCTCCCAGTGTTGCATGGGATAAGCTTCGATCACTTGCTGAGGGTGCAAGGCTGGCTTCAGAGGAACTCTGGTAGTTACTTATATAGAGGAGAACCAGGATGGAGTTCCACCAACTCACCTACTTTCTAGCGGCAGCGCAGACACAAAACTTCCGAAAAGCTGCAGAATTGTGTATCGTTGCGCAGTCTGCTTTGAGTCGACAGATTGCAGCGCTGGAGAAAGAATTAGATGTATCTCTGTTTACACGCCAGAGGAAGCGGGTCATATTGACACCAGAAGGCCAGGAATTTGCACTGTATGTACGAAATGCCATGGAACAGTTGCAGGAGGGCCAGCAGTTCATCGCGGATTTGGGAACAGGTCAGCGTGGCACTATTCGTATTGGGTGCATAGAATCTCTGGCGACGGCATTCCTACCAGCGCTCTTTGCTGCCTTTCATGAACGATATCCGAATATACAGCTAAAAGTGCGTGTCAATCATACCGATGAGCTGGTTACATCGGTAGAACAAGGAGACGTGGATTTTGGCTTAATTCTTGATCCGAGGTTGCAATCGGAATTGCTGATTATTAAAGAATTATTCCGCCAGCCACTTCATTTACTTGTTTCGGGGCATCATACGTTGGCGCAAAAGCAGAATCAGACAGGTATTACATTGGGGCAAATAACAGCCGAACCGCTCATACTGCTTGATGAAAGCTCTCGTATGGGACAAATCACAAGAAGGATCTTTACCCAGCGCGGATTACCTTTACGTCCACTTGTTGAGATAGAATCTGTTGAGGGATTGAAAGAGATGGTCAGACAGGGTGTTGGAGTGACTCTGACACTTCCTGCTTTGATTCGACCTTCACAGATTGGGAATGATCTGGTTCTGATACCAATTACAGACTTAGAGGAAGAGTTTATTTTTGCTCTCGTCTATCGTCGTGTTGGTTCTATTTCACGTGCTGCTCGAGAATTTATTAACGCCATCTCCCAACAAATTGTATCTTTTAGGGTACAATAGGAAAACAGACCCTTAAAATAATTCACCAGGAGCATGCATGAATCGGCAATTTTGTCTCAACCATACCGTTCGCTACGATGAATGCAATTGTGATGGCGTTCTGACGCCTGTTGCTTTTTTACGTTATATGCAAGATATCGCATTACGAGATGTTGAGGACGCTCAGCTCGTAGGAGAAGGCTACTGGATCATCAAGCGAACTAAGATGTCGTTTGCTTCTTCTATTCCCCTACATGCCAGTCTTGAATTAAAAACTTTTGGCATCGGCTTCTCACGTATTACTGCTATGCGAGGATATGAGGCTCGTAAGGCTCACACATCTCATGACGAA
Source organism: Ktedonobacteraceae bacterium (assembly GCA_035568795.1). Lineage (GTDB taxonomy): Bacteria > Chloroflexota > Ktedonobacteria > Ktedonobacterales > Ktedonobacteraceae > DATMNR01. Next base: position 491 of record DATMNR010000226.1, on the reverse strand, counting down.
CCACTTGCTAGCGCGCAGACACTCTGGGTCTATGTTAATTCCAGTGGGCGACCTGTGCGCCTGCCAGAACGGACGGCTGAGATATGGATGCCTGCTGGTGTGCTTGCACCTCCACCAGATCAGCCTTTTCCTGTCTTTCCTGAGCATCAACCTGTCACAACATTGGCTGCAGTGAAATTTTCTCAGATCGATCTCATGCAACATCTGAATAATGCGTCGGTGGTTGAAATATTGGATAACGCGGGCTGGGAAGCATTGGCAAACAGTGAGATTACACCTGCCGTTGCCAGGTTCACGATTCATGACTATGACATTGAATATAGCGATAGTCCTCGCTTCGGCGAACAGTTAGAAATACAAAATTGGTTTGAACCTTTTCCAACGCCTGGCCATGAATTTACAAGGGTCCAGCACATGACACGCGGGGGTAAAACGATGGTGCGCGCTTGCTCACGCTGGCATTGGGAAGTCGCTGAGGAATGATCTTAAAG
>DATMNR010000225.1:0-3767 GCA_035568795.1 Ktedonobacteraceae bacterium | reverse complement strand
AAAAAAGCAACTCCAAGTGTCAGCTGCGAAGAATCCATGCTAAATATGTCTCCACTTTACCAGATTGCAGCCATCAACCAAGCGCTTGGGACCCACTCCCGCTGCCATAAGTCATCCCTTTATTTCCTCTTTATCAACCAGAAAAAAGAATACCTAAGTAGTTCATTTCAGATGAACTATCGGTGTGGGACGACACACCAGCGGCATTCCAGAAGCCCCTGCCGTTGGAGGTAAGGGGAGTCGTCACTTGCTTCTAGTATAACGCGGAAGCGAAAAGTGTGCAATGGTACTGTTTTGCTCAGCCATAGCGCAACTGAACATGCACAGAAGTCGTGTGAGCATAGCGAAGCCACCAGGCCCATAGAGCCAGTACCTTCGCTACGCTCAAGGCGGCCAATTAGACAGCATTGAATATCTTCAAAGTGAAGATCCGATTCATCAGCCGAGGTCTTGATTAGCCTTGCCCACTCTATGATTGCTTGAATATGCGCTGCAACTGTTTCCACAGGGTACGTTTCGTCTCTGGATTCGTCTTCGTTGAATGTTGAGACTGTTCGACATTCTGCTGTGCAAGTGTATCCAGGTCCATGATTGGGCCAAGAGGTTTTGTGGGAACTTCATCCTCAAAGTCTTTGTCGATTGCTACCTCTTGCATAGGGGACTTTTCAAGTGCAGGCTCTCCCGGAGAGTGTTCGCTGGATTCACCTGGTGGTGGTTGAGTAGCTTCTAAATCCAGGTAACGGGGCCGTTGGCTTTGTGGTCGTTTGGGCGGGCGTAATACTACGCCCTCATGCATAGATCGTTGATTTACGATTGCAGAGATTTTGGGGGCCTGTGTCAGGTCATCCTGTTTGGATAGTACGTTAAGCGAGCGTAAGTCTTGAGCCATTAATCCTGCATTTTCGTAGCGTTCTTCCCGGTTACGCGCCATTGCCTTCAGTATGATCTTTTCCAATTCGTTTGAGATCTCTGCGTCGTATGTGCTCGGTGGACGTAGCGTGCCCCCGACAATGGCCTGTGTTAGTTCTGGTAAGGTGCGCCCGGTGAAAGGACGATGTCCACTAACCATTTCATATAGCACAGCACCAAGTGCATAAATGTCGCTGCGATTATCAAGTGTTTGTCCCCAGACCTGCTCGGGTGAGGCATAGTAGATACTGCCGACTAATGTCTTTGCAAGAGTGATTTGAAGCTGACCTGGAGCGCGAGCGAGGCCAAAATCCATGACTTTAATCTTGCCCCAACGATCGAGCATCAAGTTCTCAGGCTTTATGTCTCTATGGATCACATTTCGCTCTTTGTACGCTGAATCGAGCGCGTCTGCAATCTGCGCCGTATATTCAGTAGCGAGATACTGTGGCAGGGAACCATCGATGAGCAATAAACTTCCAATAGTCGGTCCCTGGATGTATTCCATGACAAAATAGAGCAACCCACCCTGTTGCCCTGCATCGTAGATTTGCACAATGTTGGGATGATTCAATCCAGCGATAATTTGAGCTTCTCGGATAAAACGCGCAACGTAAGATGCATCTTTCGCTAATGCGCGTGGTAGTACCTTGATCGCTACCTCTCGCCCAAGTGCAATTTGCTTACCGCGATACACCATCCCCATGGAGCCGCGCCCTATTTCCTCCTCCAACTGATAGCCACCCAGGCTCTGGCCTGCCAGTTCGTTCATTCGTATTACAGCGCAGGGATCCCAGTTTGAATCGCATTCAAATTCTGAGAAGGGAACGCTGTCCTCCTTTCCCTTCCTAAATATCCCTGTATAACTTGCTGGGTGTTCTAAAATGATGGCACACCACTTGAATACCCTGATTTCATCTCTCTATACAAAGATTAAACGTTATGAGAGCAATGGCTATCGATTCCGTATCTAAAGGTACTTATTTCTCATCCGTATTGTCAGATTGAAAAAGAGGGAAATTACTCAATCGAGGTAATCTTTCAGGATGCGGCTCGCCTGCGGATGGCGTAACTTACGGATGGCTCGTTCTTCGATCTGGCGTACTCGTTCGCGAGTGACCTTTAATTTCTTGCCTACTTCTTCAAGTGTGTGATCATGATCGTCTATCAATCCGAAACGCAATTCGATGACCTGGCGTTCACGTAAGGTGAGCTGGCCGAGAACTTTGCGTATCTCTTCACGCAGCAGTAGTTGATCTGTGAGTTCCATTGGCCCGCGCTCGCGTGTATCTTCGAGAATATCACCAAGCGTATTTTCTTCTTCTTCAGAGAGGGGAGCATCCAGGGAGAAAACCTTCTCCGCCCAAATCATGAGTTCATTTACGCGCTCAGGGGTCATGCCCAGGCGTTCACTAATATTTTCAGAAGTGGGTTCGCGTCCAAGCTCTTGATAGAGTTGGCGTGTCATGCGTTTCACACGCATAACCTCTTCCATGATATATACAGGTAAGCGTACAACACGTGTACCCTCTAAGATAGCACGAGTGATTGCCTGTTTTATCCACCAGGTGGCATACGTAGAGAAGCGGAAACCTTTACGATAGTCGAACTTGGTAACAGCACGGATGAGCCCAATATTACCCTCGCCAATTAAATCTTCAAGAGAAAGACCCTGCCCAACATATTTTTTGGCAATACTTACTACAAGCCGTAAATTGGCTTCGATCAGTTTGTTGCGTGCCTCTTTATCTCCTTGTTCAGCTCTTTCAGCAAGATAAGACTCTTTGGCTGCATTCAGCAGTTGAATACGAGATATTTCGCGGAGGTAGAGACGCAGACTATCACTTTGCGCCAGACTATTCAAATCTGTTTCCTGGATGGCTTCACGCTCTGGCTCGACGGGTTTTTCGGCTTCAAACATAACTTCTTGTTCCAAATACTCGCTCTCTTCCTCATTCGTTTGTCCCGCTAGAGGTGCAGGATTATACGGCATACACTGTTATACGAACAGAGTGATGAAAGATTAGCTACCTACCGTGTCATTTTATCACACCGTAGGGTTATTGCAAACAATGAAGGAAATCTAGTTCAGGACTTCTCACAAGTCAATACGCGATTGTTTTCTGCGCGTCTGCGGCGCGCTTAGATGATGTGGAAGGTTTGCGTGCGCCCACAGGCGCACGCAAACCTTCCACATCATCAGTAAAAAAGGCTCGCTTGCGAGCCAGGTCTGGTTCAGAAGCAACCTTTGAGGGGATCTGAAATCTAGATAAGATGTAACAGATGTGATAATTGTAGCGTAGATAATTTGTGCGTTGATAAAGTAGTGTAGGGAAAGCGAGAGACTTTGTAGTAATATAGGGTACAAAAAGCTGTATAATAACGCTAGGGATTAATAGTAGCTCTCAAAGGAAAATTTGAATGACCGATATGACACCGCTGGATTCGGGAATAACAATTGGGGGACACTATGTCATTGATGGACTCATCAATAGAGGTGGTTTTGGCGCTGTCTATCGCGGCATCGATTCCAGTGAGGGTAATCGTCTTTGTGCAATCAAAGAAACATATGATGTGACTCCTACAGCGCGTCGCCGGGCACTGATGGAAGCTGCTGTTCTATTCACCGTAAAAAGTAAACATTTACCCAGAGTATATGATGCCTTTGAAGCAGATGGACGTTTCTATCTTGTAATGCAATTGATAGAAGGAAAGACCTTACAACAAGTACTTAGATTGCAGGGTAAACCATGTAGTGAACAAGAAGTGATACACTGGCTCGTTCCTATCATGCATGTATTGAACGAGTTGCATAGTCGAAATCCCGCCGTTATTCATCGCGATATCAAACCCGGTAA
>DATMNR010000224.1:0-11110 GCA_035568795.1 Ktedonobacteraceae bacterium | reverse complement strand
ATTCCAGCCACTAGAAGTAATGCTATTCTTCCAGGTAAACGAAAAAACACATTACTCGTGATCGCAAATGGTAGCAATTTTGACCTGTTTATTAATGGTGTCTTTGTAGGAGAATATCAGGATAGCAACTACGCCAGCGGGCAGGTTGGTTTTAGCGTCGAAACGTATTCCACGGTCAAAGCTGGTGAAGCCAGCTTCTCCAATTTCAAGGTATTTTCTGTTTCTTCATAAAATCTTCATATACACGATATGGCTTGTGAGATTTTTACAGATTTATGCTTGCCATATTGCAAAATCTTCGCTATCATATTCCAGGAGTCGATTGCATTGATGTCCCGTATCTTGATGAACCTGACTCCTCACATGCAATCGGCAACAAAAGTAATATTTTGCAAAATGAGGAATGAATATGCAAATTGATACTGTATTGCCGCAAACTGGAGCTGTTCGCTTTCTCGATGCTTGCCATCACCGGCAGCCGGATGCTACACCCGTCTGGTTTATGCGCCAGGCTGGACGCTGTCTGGCTGAGTACCGTGATTTACGCAAACGTTACGATATTCTTACAATGGCAAAAACCCCTGAATTGTGTGCGCAAGTCACGCTGATGCCAGTGAAAGAATTTGGTGTCGATGCAGCAGTACTTTATGCCGACATCATGCTCCCTCTGGAAGGCATGGGTGTCTCGCTAGAAATTCAGCCAGATATTGGCCCTATCATTCATAACCCTATCCGCAGCATGCAAGATGTGCTTGCATTACGCATCATTGACGCTGAAGAAGCTACACCTTTCGTTATGCAGGCGATTCGACTTGTTCGTCGTGAGTTGGAGGGCAAGCAAGCTGTTATTGGTTTTTCGGGCGCCCCTTTCACACTGGCTTGTTATTTAATTGAAGGTCGACCTTCGCGCGATTACGCGCTGGCTAAATCACTAATGTATGCACAACCCGAAATCTGGCATGCATTGATGAATAAGTTGACTGAGGTTATGTCTCGTTACTTGCTCGCGCAGGTCTCGGCAGGCGCCGATGCTGTACAACTATTTGATAGTTGGGTTGGTGCACTGAGTCCTAACGTTTACAGGCAATTTGTGCAACCATACTCTCAACGCATCTTTGAGACTATCAAACAAACCGGAACACCTTCGATCCATTTTGGTACTGGCACAGCCAGTATTCTGGAGTTAATGGCTGAAGCTGGAGGCGATATCATCAGCATCGATTGGCGCATGGATCTGGATACTGCCTGGGAGCGTATTGGCTATGATCGAGGCATCCAGGGTAATCTTGATCCAACGCTACTACTTACACCCTGGAATGTAATCGAAAAAGGCATGCAAGATGTCCTGCAACGCGCGGCTAATCGCCCTGGGCATATCTTTAATCTGGGACATGGCGTGCTCGCCGATACTCAACCTGACATGCTTCGCAGGTTAGTCGATGCTGTACATGAGTCAACAAAACGCTAGCTTCAAGGATACAACAATGACCAATTCACATGTTGGGGTTATGTTAATGACCTATGGCTCGCCAGCAACTCTCGAAGATATTCCCACGTATCTGACAAACGTACGTGGGGGTCGTCAACCCGACGAAGAGTTGATCACGGAATTTCGACGACGTTACGCGCTCATTGGCGGTTCACCTCTCTTGCGTATTACGCGCGAACAGGCTGGTGCACTTCAGGGTGAACTGAGCAGGCAGTATCCTGATGGCCCACTTTTTCACGTAGTCGCTGGCATGCGCTTTGCGCCCCCATTCATTGCCGATCTTGTGCTTGAAATTGCTTCTGACGCTCAACAGCTTATAGGGGTAATTATGTCACCACAGTATTCGCCGATCATTATGAGTGGTTACACTCGTACGTTAGAAGATGCTGTACAGCAACTGCATCGTGATGACCTCAAGCTCAAGATTGCTGGCGATTGGCATCTCCAACCATACTTCTTGTTGGCATTAGCTCAGCGCATACAACAGGGGCTCGATAGGTTTCCAGAGGATATGCGTTCGAGCGTACCAGTACTCCTAACCGCGCACAGCATGCCAAAACGCGTGATCGAGAAGGAGCCAGATTACATCAACAACCTCAAAGAGACAGCCGCGGGAGTTGCGGAACTGGTTGGTCTTTCAAACGATCGCTGGATGTTCTGTTACCAGAGCGCCGGGCATACACCCGAAGAGTGGCTTAAGCCAGACTTCGCCGATATCATGCCAGAATTACATGCCGCCGGGCATAAACATGTCTTGATTGCACCAGTGCAGTTCCTGGCTGATCATCTGGAGATACTCTACGATATCGAAATCGGTGCTCGCCAGCAGGCAGAGGAGCATGGTATTCAGTTTGCTCGTACCGAGTCACTGAATACCTCGCCTCTCTTTATCAAGGCTCTCGCGGAAGTAGTGAAGAAGACGATGACACAATCATCCGATCACCTGTAGGGGCCGATTTATCCCGCCCATCGCCGATTCATCGGCCCTAGCTGGATTGTCCGCACTCCAGATGAACAGGGGAAAAGCATCATTGCACTCCTACAAATTCGGCCGCTGCCATCCACCTAAAATAGTCTCGAGATGTTGCGCTACTGCCAGGGCGACATCTTCGCGCCAGGGTCTCGCTACTACCTGTACTCCGATGGGCAAACCTTCTGGAGATGTGCCACCACGCACAACCACAGCGGGCCATCCCGTCAGATTGTAGGTAATTGAGTAACTGCCAGCAACGAACTGCTCTTCGGTAATGGTAGAGCTATGATGCCACGCTGGTTTTGCACATACAGGGCAAATGATCACGTCGTATTTCTCGAGGAATGAGAGCAGAGTACTGCGGAATATGTCCCAGCGTACCAAAAAGCTGCTGAATTCGGCAGTTGTCATTGCGTAGGGCCGCAATATCTCTCCCAATTGGTACAAAAACGGGTGGACTTCTGTCGTTCCCACCATCTGCAGGAGCCGTTGTGCGCCTGCGCCGCCATCAGCGGCGAAGAGATCACGAAAGATCTCGTAGCTTTGTTCGATACCAGCGGGACGTGCCTCCTCCACGGATGCACCAACATCGGCCAGGGCGTGTACAGCGGTTCGCACTACCCCAATGGTTTCGTGTGTAGGGGACATTATGCCATTATCAGTGTAGAACGCTACCCGCAGACTTTTGAGTTCGACATTCCCAGGCTCGCCAGGCGGCATGGGAACGGTTGCCGGATCGCGCCAATCCATGCCAGCAAGTATCGGGAACGTTAAAGCCAGGTCAACTACATACCTGGCCATCGGGCCAACGTGGCGGATTCTGGCGGATGCTCCAAAGGCAGGAGGCATAAGACCAGTGAAAGGAATGCTCCCTGACGTTGGCTTGAGACCGGCGATACCACAGAAATGGGAGGGTACACGAATGCTACCACCCGCATCAGTACCCAACCCCAACGGCGATCCCCCTGCTGCGATGATGGCGGATTCTCCTCCGCTACTACCCCCAGACGTTCGTGAAAGATCGTAGGGATTGTTGGTTCGTCCGTAGATGAGATTGTTGGACTCATACGCCAGAGATAGCTCTGGAAGGTTGGTCTTCCCAAGTAAGATCGCTCCCGCCGCACGCATACGCGCTACAGCGGTAGCATCCTGTTGCGGGACATAGGATGCGCGGCCTTTGGTACCTGCTGTGGAGATTACACCCTCAGTATCGAACGAGTCTTTAATGCTGATTGGGACGCCGTGCAGTGGCCCTTTGATCTCCCCACGAGCTAGAGCAACATCGGCCTGTCTTGACTGTGTGAGAGCAGTGTCAGCGGTCAACTGCACAACAGCGTTCAGTTGTGGATTAACAGCTTCGATACGATGGATATAGGCTTCTACTACTTCTTGCGAGGAAACCTGCTTATCACGAATAGCTTGCGCTAGTGATGTCGCAGAGGTATAAATGAGTTCATCCATATACTATGCCCTTTCATAACCTTCTCGCAACTGGTTCTCCAATCGCTGCTTCAAGATTTCTGGAAGGAAAGCAGCACGTATAGCGTTCAGATTGCATTGAAGAAAATGTGTCTCGTCCCAACCAAAAATAGCATGTAATTTCTCGTATTCTCGCGTCAGGTTGATGTTGCAAAGTGTGCGATCATCGGAGTTGACACTTATCGAAAGGCCCTTGTCATACAGTTTTGCTATTGGATGACCAGAATAGGTATCAACAGCATTCGTTTGGTAGTTAGACGAAGGGCACAATTCAAGATGAATGTGCTCTGTTCTCAGATGTTCAACCAGGGCGGGATCCTCGATACTATGTACGCCATGGCCAATGCGGGAAGTTCCTAACAGGCGCAATGTTTCCCATACGCTCTCTGCTCCAGCTGATTCGCCCGCATGTGCTGTGTATGGAATGCCATTTTGAGCAGCAAACTGGAAAGCAGGAACATGAGGTTCAAGGGGATAACCTGCTTCGTCGCCAGCGATATCGAGTGCAACTACGCGTGACCCTTTGAAACGATCTACGAGTTTTACCGTCTGCATACTCTGTTCTGTGCTAAAATGCCGCAGCGTGCAGAGAATGATGCGAGCTTCTACTCCGGTGGCCTGACTTGCGCTAGCTGCTGCAGCATCTACAATTTCAACAACTTCTTCGGCTGAAAGTCCTTTCGTGGTATGCAGGAGAGGAGCAAAACGTAATTCTGCATAATAGACATTCTCTTGCTGCAATTGTTCGAGGACATCAAAGGTAGCTAATCGTAGCTGCTCTTCTGTTTGCATCAGTGCAATGCTATTGGAAGACCTGGTGAGTACTTCGGCCAGGTTTGCGCATTTGGCTGGCGCGATGAAATCATTACGGTAATCTTCCAGCGTAATTGAGGGGTTTAAGCGAGAAATGACTGCGTAACTTAATGAGCAGTCAAAGTGCAAATGGAGTTCAACTTTCGGTAATGATTTGAAGTCCATCAACATTTCCGTCCTTTAAAAAACTTGTCTTTACCTAAAAATCTGGGATTCCGGGAGACTGGTTGCCTCTTAGAATCCCACAAAAAGATGCGTACAAAATTTCTCAATGCAAGTTATCGAATGTATGATGCTCTCAGGTTATACTAACAGATTGGCAATCGTCAATAACTCTTCCTTGCTCATGTTACCAGCGATTTGAATGCCTAATCCTTTCTCCGTCCAGGTTAAGGTTGTGGTATTACCCGATGTAGACAAGGTCGCTGTCGTTCCACGCACAGTAACCGTTTGGCCAGAGATTGGCAGGTTGGCAAGGGATTTTCCCTCGGAAATTGCAAATGTGCTATTGCCCATTGCATAATTGAGGGTAAAGATCTGGTTACCTGGTGCTCCAAGCGCATCAACACCCTGTAACTGATAGACGCTCTGAGAAGTAGGAATGCTCAAGAGGTGATACCCGGCTTGCAATTGGGCTTGCTCCAGGGACAGAGTTCCTGTGTCTGATGACGTCGTTTTTGGGAAAGGTAGCACCTGGACTCCCGCGGGAGGAACAAAGGTAAAGAGGCTGGTATCTACTGGCTGGTCCAATACAATCATTGGCAGATTAATTGTTACCCTTCCAAATCCCTGGATCTTTAATTGTTCCTGCACTGGAAGCAAGCTTTTCTTGTCGATGAACAGATCGCCTGTGTAATTGAAGGTATTAGAACCCATGCTACTCGATGATGCCGAAGCTGAGGATGTAACCTGAATATCATACACATCATGGCCATTGACCGGGGCTGACGAAGAGACCGACGTTGCATTACTATGAGTGAATACCGATTGCACGATGTTCATAAGAAACTGAGATTGATCTCTAGCTGCGCCGGCAACCGGTGTACTTGTAGTGGTGCTGTTCTGTCCAGTATAGACAACTTTTTTGGTTGGATTATATTGCCATATCTGTTTTCCATTATTTACTGTAATCGATCCCGTAGAATACTGCCTCAGAGTGGATTCCAGGACGACCGTGCGGCTTTTATCAGGTGTTGCATTCCAGACTTCTGTACGAACAGTTCCATTCGCTGCTGAACCAGTAGTGAGAATATCAAATATCGCGTGCAATGTTTTTGCCGTTTTGATATTTTGTCCTGCCTTTGTCAGAAGCTCCTGACCCTGATCAAGGGTTGGTGTCGGTGTAGATTGTAATGGAGTCTGTGTTGCGCTGGAACTTCCGCATGCAGCCAGCAAGAGCATGAATAGGAAGGTAAAAGGCAGCATAGCTTTCCAGCTATAGCGAGACATTGGAAAACTCCTTTGTATCTATCGATGGGTATCACATCTTGTCGTTGTTATTAAAGTATAGCACGAACTATTTGTTAACCCTGCCAAGCTCTTCAACAAAGGCCTGCACGACCTCGTTATCTTGCTCTTCCAGGACAGTGCGAGGATCAACAAGCAGCGCATCACGCAGGATGCGCACTATGAGGGGTGAGTTGCGCAAACGGAGACGTTTTGCCAGCTCATCGAGGGACATTGATACATTCCCGGCATCCAAAGCTAATAAGGTGGTAGGGAGCGTTTCCCCTGGAAGCGAACCTCCGCCCACAGTTGACTCACCATGCTGCATGCGCGCGGGAATGCCATACTTTTGAAGTCTTGAAACCCAGCTAGCGGCTCGACCAGCGATATTCGCCGGTGATGCTGCAATCATACGCCAGATAGGGATGTGGGTTTCGGCTTCTTCGCGTTGGTAGTGTCGCAGGGTAACTTCGAGTGCCGCCAGGGTCATCTTGTCGATACGCATCGCTCGCATCAAAGGATGCTTGCTAACACGTTTCAGCACTTCAGTTTTGCCAACAAGTATGCCTGACTGCGGTCCACCTAGCAGTTTGTCGCCTGAGAAACATACAACATCTGCTCCGGCTGCGATGCTCTCCTGTGGCATCGGTTCGTGCCCCAGGCCATAACGCTCGCTGGCAAGTAAACAGCCACTGCCCAGGTCGTCCATGAGCAGTAGTCCATGCTGATGAGCCAGCTCGGCCAGCGCCTCTAACGGAGTCGATTCAGTAAAGCCCACAATCTGAAAATTGCTCGGATGTACAGTCAGCAATAGAGCGGTGTGCTCAGTGATAGCTGCCGCGTAATCACTCAAACGCGTGCGGTTTGTTGTGCCAACCTCTATTAACTTGCAACCGCTTTGACTCATCACATCTGGAACCCTGAAACCTCCGCCTATCTCAACGAGCTGACCCCGCGAGATGACAACCTCATAGCCCGCTGCCAATGTGCTTAGCGCTAGCAGCACTGCAGCCGCATTGTTATTGGTAACAAGGGCAGCTTCAGCGCCGGTCAATTCACATAGCAATGTGGAGACATGAGAATGGCGAGAGCCACGTTCTCCAACCCTTAAATCGTATTCCAGGTTGGTGTAGCCTCCAGCTATCCATTGCACAGCTTGAAGAGCCTCCTGGCTCAAAGGAGAACGTCCCAGGTTTGTGTTGATAATGACACCTGTAGCATTGATAACAGGTTGTAAATTCGGACGCTGGCTTTCTTCCAAAAAGCGTTCGGCTACGCTAAGAATTTCATCTGATGAAGGACATGAAGCGCCCTGGCGTATCTGCGCGCGTGCTTGCTCAATACTGGCGCGTACCGCTTGCAGAGTCATTGAACGAGAAAAGCGCTGAACCAGTTGGTACCCGCTATCGGAGTGCAATAGTTCATCAACAGAGGGTAGAAGTCGAAGTTGTTCCTGGTCAACGTTCATAAACTACTCAATCAATCAACAAAACTAATGGAGCGAATAAAACATGGTAATAGCCAGACTATTCGCTATTTTCCCCATAATCGCCCGCAAGTCGCCATCATTTAGCTTGCAAATAGCGTATTGATCGGCCAACAAACTACGCAGTACAGCATACATCAATTCTGTCTTCACCAGGCTATCTGTGTCAAGCAGAGGATAATCCCGTTTTAAAAGGAGGTGATGATAGGGGCGCAATTTCCCACGATATGAGGTCAAGGCTACAACATTTACAGCACCCGCGTGGCGACAGAATGGATCGCCAGAAACTACCAGGGCGGGGTGCCAATCGAGAATACGCTTTTCTTCGATGCCTTCGGGAAGTGAGGGATAACCAAAATTGACCCAGTACACCATGCCGAATTGCACTGGTATTTGATAAGTAAGTGCATCCGACGTAAGAACTGGTGGGTGAGGCATTGTTGAGCTACATATCTTTTACAACTAAAATTTATGGACGCATAGAAACAAGTGAAGTGTAAATTGGTTGATCGCTAGACTCAAGTTGTGCATGGAAACAAGAACAGCTTAGCGACCACGAATGCTCAACCAGACTCAGACGCTCATCACGTTCCTCTTGACTTTCTTCTTGAAGTGCAGCAGCAATAGGTTCCATTTCTCGTTGATACTGTTCTGCAAGTAGGGATGAACGGCCAAAGTCACAATTCGTTGTCATAACGAAACCTCTTTGTTCCAACTCGGGTCCAAAACTGGACTTTACATCACAACATCAGTAGCGAAGCCAGGAGATAGGTGGGATATTCATAATTTCTCTAACTTCCGAGATTATACCAGCAAATTGGCCAGGAAGCAAGAGATTTTATGACAATTTTTTTGTAGAGTTAAACCTGTTTTTGAATTGTGATTTTTATGAGAGGTGCAATTTGTTGCAATTGTCCTGTTTATTGGCTATAATTATTGCCAACAACCCCATTTTTGGCGCCTGGTACCGTTTTGATATTGATCCCACAAACGCATTGTAAGTCCGGCAGGTGACGGATGTCAGCACAGATAATTTGACGTTTTGAATGAAAGAGATCCCAAAGGAGATGAACTATGCAACAGGACATGAGCGCTCCCAACCCATCCGCTGGAGCAGCACAATCGCTTGACCTCTTTAACATGCCCCGCAGCCCTCAATGGCCCGCGGTGCAACGCGCCTGCCTCGAACAAAATCAGTACAGGTGCGCAGCATGCGAAATTCAAGGACAAGGACTGGTGCAAGTTCACCACATTATCCCTTTTCAATATTGTATTGTTTATGGTAGGCCAGAACTTGAGTTTAACCCCAAAAACTTGATACCACTTTGCGAGGGCCCACAAACGAATGACCATCACGTTGCCATCGGCCACCTTGGTGATTTTCAACACCTCAATCAAGATGTATTAACGGACATCACAGGTCCATGGAAAGCGCTTGCTAAAGCGGTCATCGAAAAACTTCCTGACTTCTTAGCAAGAAAGAGATGGCCAGTAAAACCAGTGAGCGCTGATGATCAGGTCGCATTAACTGCGTTAATGAATCAATGGTACGGACCAAAGCCGCAAGAGAGCGTTGACGTATTAATACAGCAGTGGTATGGCTTTAAGCCGAGTAGAGGCGGAACTCTTTCTTCTGACATGAGTAATGACGCTCCAACATCAGATATTAGTGGAAGCTAAACTATGTTGTATATGCATGGGGCATGCAATCGATTTGCCCATCACTGACTCATGCAAAAGAATCACACCAACTATATCCTTCGAGAGGCTGTTTTCAGGCGCCCTCTCGTCTTCTTTGCTTTCAAGTAGAGGTATATTTTTAGAAGAGACTCCATTACTCTTTTCAGCTGCTGCAAGCTTTCGATGCAGGAAGAGGCGTCGTGTACGGTGTATTACGAATACGACAAATTCCACCAGTAGATAGACCCAAAAATAAGCCAGAATATCTATCTGCATTGAAAAAATAAGAGTCAACATAGCTAGCCCTGCAAAAATCAGCAGATTGCGTACCAGTCTGGCCGTGGTTCGTCTTATTCTAGCTGGGTCTGCTGATTCGCCCAACAAGCGATGTTTATATACTGCATACATCCACATCAATACCAAAATCGACGCGGTTATGGTCTGAGCAAGATAATAGAAACGAGATGCAAATACGCTCCCATACTGCAAGCTAGCGCTGTAGGAAGAAACAAGAGCGTGATACAGAGTAAGAACGCCAAATTGAATACGGCCAACCACGCATTTGAGTGCTTGATACTGCGGAACATATGATAGTGGGACATCCAGTGAATGCCAATGTTTAGGAAAGCAACAAGGTAGATAAACAGTATAGAGGAGAGATGTCCGACCGCCTGACTGGTAATCACCTGTTTTATGCTGTTTCCAAACTTCAGTTCCGGTAATTCTAGTTGGGCAGCAACCAGGGTGATTGCTATCGCCATTACACAATCACTGAAGATGACCAGGCGATGCGTATCAGTTGGTTTTAAAGCAGGTGTGCTTCTGAGTAGGAAGTGACGCAAACCCTCCCAGATCACCAGAAACACTATTGCAGGCAGAAAACTGATAGCAATACTGGCATTGAATATCACAAAGGCTATGAGATAGACAATGATAGCCAGCGGCACGCGAAAGAGTCTCAGAGTCGTATTCCTTATCACAGACGGTGTAAGGTCTTTGTCGATCAGTCGATGCTTGTGGCTTGCATACCTCCAGATCAGCCACAGCAGTATACCGGTTACCAGGAGGAATGTATAGAAGAGAAAAGTTGTGATTCCAAGATAAAAATTCAGGCTCTCTCGATCCCCACTTAGATAGAAATTGCCTCCATAATAGTGGGAAAGGAAAGGCAGAAATACGAGCGACGCCAAAAAGAGAAGGTTCCAAACAACCAGTGTAGTTGTGCTATGTTTGATATATCTAAAAAAACGCCAATGCTCGTACCAATAACTTCCAACAATCACGAAACTAATCAAATACGTGATAAGGTTCGGATATAAATCTGTTAAGAGGGTTGGTAGTTCTGCAATGGGTTTATCAGATGGCAGCCTGATCGAAATCGTCGCCAGGGTAATCGTGAAGGCGATTATCCCATCACTGAAGAGGAGGAGACGCTCATTTTCATTCTCTCCCTCGCTTTGTGCTTCATACGCATGTGATACTTCAGTCGAGAATGCAGGTGCTTTCTCCCCGGCATTCTGCCCTTCTGATGTCGTAGCCCGACCCGGTTCTTCAACAAACGCCATTGTAGTCTCTTCCCCATTATTCTGCTCATTCAAGCATATTGCTTTGCTTTTTCACATGTGAGAATACACTACAATTTTAACCTCTTGCTCATTCGCCTGCAATGTTTGTAGAGGTGTGTTAACTCAATCTGGGAACAGGGATAAAGTCTCAGAGGAAATTAACGGATTTAACCAGGGCC
>DATMNR010000223.1:0-4470 GCA_035568795.1 Ktedonobacteraceae bacterium | reverse complement strand
TCACAACGAGTGATTTCATTTCTTCCGACGAAAGAGCGGTTTTGCTCTCAAGTGTTTCCTGCTTATCTTCCATAGCTGATTCTCACCTAATCATATGATTATACAATTATCTAATTGTATAATCATATGATAGAAGAAATGATGGGAAAAGTCAAGTTGTTAAGAATGGAGAGCACCAGATTCTCATCCTGAGCGTCAGCGAAGGATGACAAAAAGGGAGCTGATTCGTCACTTCTGCATGAATCATGTGTCGAATGTGCAATCTATGAATTAGTATGCTACACGAGGGTACAGTCGTGCGCCTATGATTACCAGCACAGCTGTAACCACAATCAATACGGCAAAATCTGTGCCAATACCGAATGCGCTAACGCCGTTGACGAGCATCAAATCACGTAGAGCGTCCACCTCGTAAGTCAATGGATTGCCTCGTGCGATGACTTGCAACCAGGCAGGCATGAGCAAGATTGGGTAAATCGCATTGCTGGCAAAGAAGAGTGGCATAGTAAGTACCTGGCCAATGCCCATGAAACGCTCGCGCGTTTTTACCAGGCAAGCAATAATGAGTGAGAATGTCGAGAAGCAAGCGGCTCCCAGGATAACTATGGCAATTACGCCAAGTAAGTTGAGTGGATTCCAGCTCACATTGACACCCAGAATCCATGCCAGCAGGTAGACGATCGTCGCTTGCGTTAATCCGCGCACTCCTGCCGCAAACGCCTTGCCAAGAACAAGAGCGGCTCGGGGTGTAGGGCTGGCCAAAAACTTGTGAACGATTCCCAGGTCGCGCTCCCAGATAATGGCAATGCCCGAGAAAATGGCGATGAAGAGTACGCTTTGGGCAAGGATACCAGGAGCCAGGAAATCCAGGTATGGTCTTCCTCCTGTAGGAATAGCCCGCAAACGACTTAAGACCTCGCCAAAGACCAGGAGCCATAGTGCTGGTTGGATGGCCCTTGTGAATATATCGGTAGGATCGTGCCTCAGTTTTCGGGCTTCCAGCCCTACAATGGTGAACGTTTTCTCAACAAAGCTTGTAATAGATCGTATGAAATTCTCACGCTCTTCTGGAGACTGGTGCCCTTTTCCAGTCGTAGCGATACTAACCCAATCGTCGTGCTGTGCGACGGGTGCGTGCTGTGTCACGATAACTTCCTCCTGATTCAAGGGTGTTTCCTGTATAAAAAGCGAACACATCATCCAATGTAGCATCGGAGAGACCGCTAGCTACTTTGAGTTCGTCAGGTGAACCAAGCGCCATCATGTGACCCAAATGCAGAATCGCGATACGGTCACACAGGCTGTCTGCCTCCTCCATATAGTGGGTTGTTAAACAGATGGTCATGCCCGTCTGTTGGCGCAACTGTGTGAGGTGTTCCCACACAGCTTTGCGAGCAACCGGGTCAAGCCCGACTGTCGGCTCATCCAGGAAAAGCACCAACGGCTGGTGAAGCATGGCCTGGCCTACTTCCAGGCGGCGGATCATGCCTCCAGAATATGTGCGCACCATTTTGTCCGCCGCTTCTTCCAACCCCATCAGAGACAGCACTTGCCGGACTTTGGAGTCCCTCGTCGAGTGAGGTAAATCGTACAATTTCGCGAAGACCATCAGATTCTCATAACCGGTAAGCGTGCCATCCGCAGAGAGGGCTTGCGGTACATAGCCAATGCGACGTCGTACGGACATTGGCTGCTTTGTGACATCGAAGCCGACGACAGATGCTCGACCGCTTGTGAGCGGCAAAAGTGTGGTCAAAATTTTGATGATCGTGCTTTTGCCTGCTCCGTTAGGACCAAGCAAGCCGAAGACTTCGCCCTGGTTTACTGAAAAACTGACCGTGTCAACGGCCTTGTGGTCGCCAAAACTCTTTACAAGGTCAACGACCTCAATCATCACCGGTGATTGTGTCATCAGACTTCTCCTTTCATCACTAGATTCATATCATGACAGTGGGTAGAGGCTCGCCTGCCGACTCAAGCAGGCGTTCAAGTAAATGTTGCAACATCTCTTGCTCATCAGGCTCCAAGGCAAAAAGCCATTGTTCTACAATCTCACGGCGTCTGTGATGCCATGCCTCAACATGTTCGTGCCCTTGAGGGGTGAGCATTACGCGCACCATACGCTCATCGTCGTTCTGACGCTCGCGTGTCACAAGCCCAGCTTTTTCCAGGCGTTTGCAAGCGGTAGTAACAGAACTGCCTGTGACGCCTAGCGATGTCGCCAGCTCGCTAATACTAAGCGCACCTTTACGGCGCAGGATACGTAGTAACCAGTACTGCTCAGGTGTTATCTCCCCCCTATGAATAGGGTGTGAGGTACGGCGAATGAGGTGATAAAGGGCTAATATATCATCAACTAAATGATCCATTGCCATGCACAATTCTCCACTGTATTTTCAAAGAATACTGAATATATTAGATACTTTACAATAGATTAACTTGATAGTCAAGCTAATCTAATTAAGTCAATATGTGAAGTGTTTTTGTGCGCCCGCGGGCGCACAAAAACACTTCACATATTGACTTAAGAGGGGTCTTGATCAGCGGTAGGGATGTGCTTGGGGAGAGGAAGTATCGTGTTGTATAATGAAGTTGAGCGAGGTACATCATTCCATGACAAATAAACAATATGCATTACTACTACTAAGACGAGGCCTCCGCCAACGCTGTCCGGTATGTGGTAGAGGTAAAATATTCAAAGGCTGGATTAAAACATACGAACGGTGTTCAGTTTGCAACTTTGCATTCGAGCGCGAACCAGGGTATTATACTGGCGCGATAGCTGTAAACCTGGTTGTGAGCGAATTATTGATAACCGTGATCGCCGTTCCGCTAGCAGCAAGCCAGAGTGTTTCATTGACAGTTCTGATTGTGCTGGGATGTACACTTCCTTTCCTGCTTCCACTGCTTTTCTACCGTCCCACAAAAAGCCTCTGGATGAGCTTTGATCATTTTATACATCCTGTCAGTAGCGAAAAAGTATGATTTGAAATGTGTGTCAGGAAGAAACCAGGCACGGCTCCGCCGTGCCTGGTTTCTTCCTGACACTAATTATGGAGACCTGAAAGATGTCACCTCGAACGGGTGGGCGGGTGATATACTACAAGCAGGGAGTATTGTAAGCAATGGTAACCGTTACCGTCTTAAGAGGAGAGTAATGTATGGCAGAGAAAGATTACCAATATATTTTAGTAGAGCGTGATGAGCGTGTTGGCATCGTCACCTTGAATCGCCCAAAGGAACTCAACGCGCTCAGAACCGATCTCATGAGTGAACTTGCTGCTGCTCTGGAAGAATTCGATCGTGACGAAGAGATTGGCTGTATTGTCCTCACTGGCGCAGGAGATAGAGCCTTTGCTGCTGGAGCTGACATCAAAGAAATGTCCGATAAATCGCCGATCGATATGCTACAAGGCGGCTTTTCTGCCTGGTTGCGAATCCGCAATATTCAGAAGCCAATGATAGCAGCAGTTGGTGGCTACGCCTTAGGGGGTGGCTTGGAACTGGCGCTGCATTGCGACATGATCGTAGCCTCCGAAAACGCGCGCTTTGGTCAGCCCGAAATTTTAATCGGCGTTATGCCGGGAGCAGGTGGCACGCAGCGCCTGGCACGTACTCTGGGTAAGTATCGCACGATGGAAATAGTCTTGACGGGAGCTCAGGTGACCGCGGAGGAAATGCATGCGCTTGGAATGGTAAACCGAGTAGTACCCAAAGGCGAACATCTCATCGAAGCTGTTAAACTTGCAAAGATTGTAGCGGCACAGGCTCCTGTTGCAGTGCGTCTCGGGAAAGAGGCCGTAAATGCGGCTTTTGAGACGACGTTACAGCAGGGACTAGAGATTGAGCGCAAGAATTTCTTCCTGCTCTTCGCCACTGAAGATATGCGAGAAGGTATGCAAGCCTTTATAGAGAAACGAAAAGCTGAATTCAAGGGAAGGTGATGACTCCCCATGACGCGTGTCAAGGGGCTTCTACGGACTTGCACCGATGCATTGTCATCCCAATGCTGTGTCGTTCAGTTGCATGCACAGAAGCGAGCTGTCGCTCACAACAACTTCTGTATTGCATGGCACACCAGAACATCGGTACGCTAGTGCTTTTACCTGGCGGAACGGTTTACGCCAGAACGCTCAAACACTATTTGGTTGTCAGTGTGCAAGAGAACTACCTATACATTCTTGCACACCTTGCAAAAAACGGAAAGGACTGCCTATTGGCAGCGCGGCATTCATCTCCAGCCCTAAAGGGGTAGGGTCTTGCGCCACGAATTGGTATGCAAGGTAATGGAAGAAGCGGTTACTCTTCCAGGCGCGCTTCTTCCGGTTCCTTTCAAACGGCTCCGCGCCTGGCTTGATGTACACCGATCATACCGCGAAGGAGGCAATTGACAGCATACCTGACTGCTAGAGGCACATTTGGAGGCCTGCCCGCGAGCTCACATGGACCCAACGTGTGGCTTTTCGCTTC
>DATMNR010000222.1:0-3408 GCA_035568795.1 Ktedonobacteraceae bacterium | reverse complement strand
GGAATAGCATTGCGCATTATCAATCAAGTTTGTTCAAGAGAAAATCTCGATGAACAAGCGTTGGCAATGGCCGAAGAGCTGCTGTCGATTCCCTTTACGGCCTTAAAACATACTAAACTCCAGATAGACCGCTCATTCGATCAAGATTTTGAAACACTTTTGGCCGAAATGATCGATGCCGAAGAAGATTGTCTGCGTTCACCCGAGCATCAAGCAATGATGTTAGAATATCGTGAAGAGTTGACCCGTAGTGACAAATAAGATGACTGAAAAACAGGCGCGAGTGCGCGCCCTTGAACATCAAATAAAGAGATTACAAAAACGCATTGCCATCCTTGATCACAAGAGTAATCGTATTGGCTGGACTCGTGTAACAATCTTTTTTATAGGGGCTTTGCTTAGCCTGCTGGCATATTTCCTTGCAGGCTGGTGGCTTCTTTTTATCTGTGTAGCTGTAACGTTGACCATTTTCAGCATTGTCGCATACTTCCATGGACGTATTAACAGGAGCATTACGCGTCACAAAATCTGGATGCAAATCAAATCAACTCATATTGCCCGCATCAATCTCGATTGGGATACCATCCCCCCGGAACCATTTACAGACCCACCGACTAATCATCCTTTCGCAACTGATCTCGACATCACTGGAAGACACTCTCTTCATCGATTGATCAACACAGCTGTCTTATCTGAGGGGAGCCAACGTCTTCAAGAGTGGCTATTGAATACCAACCCTGATCTACAAGTAATTCATCAAAGGCAGGCTCTTATTCGGGAGCTAACTCCTCTTACCATCTTTCGCGATAAATTGCTTATGAAATCCTTGCTCTCATCTAAAAATATATCTAGAACATGGGAGCAGAAAAACATATTGAACTGGCTAAATGAAGAACCTACCACCAAATCGTTACTTCCATTACTATTTGTATCCTTGACGTTATCAGTGCTCACAATCACTCTGTTTTTACTGAACATGTTCCAACTCATCCCTCAGTATTGGGTCATGATGTTGCTAATTACAATCCTCTTCCTTTTCGTCACAAAAGGCCAGAGAGGAGATCTTTTTGAGGACGCGTATCAATTAAGGGATAGGTTCGCAAACCTCAGTCTCATTTTCGAATATCTTGAAACATATCGTTATGGGAAAAATCAGCACTTAAAAGCTTTGTGTGAACCTTTTCACCTGGATCATGAACATCGCCCCTCACCACTTTTGAAAAAGATCGCTCGTGTTGCTTCAGCATCCACATTGCAAAAGAATGTGCTCCTGTGGATTATTGTGAATGTACTTGTGCCCTGGGATTTCTACTTCGCATATCGCTTTCAGCAATACAAATCGCAGTTAGTAGTTCATTTACCTTCGTGGCTGCACATTTGGCTTGAGCTTGAAGCGCTAAACTCTCTCGCGAATTTCGCTTATCTGAACCCCGAATACATTCTTCCCGAGATAGCCCTTTGTCAACATCAAGAGGAACGTACCTTCCCATTTAGAGCTTGTGGCCTGGGACACCCTCTTATAGCAATGAATCAGAAAGTTGTAAATGACTTTTCCATCCACAAACAGGGTGAAATCGATATCATTACTGGCTCAAACATGTCAGGCAAAAGTACCTTTCTCAGAACTATAGGCATCAATCTATGTCTTGCGTATGCAGGAGGGCCAGTGAATGCAAGCCAGTTTCAAACTGCTCTTTTCAGAATATTTACATGTATTAGAATTAACGACTCTGTGACCGAAGGCTACTCCTACTTCTATGCCGAGGTCAAACGCCTGAGAAAACTACTAACAGAGGTTGAATCTGATAACAACATGCCTCTTTTCTTCCTCATTGACGAGATATTTAAGGGTACGAACAACCGCGAAAGACGCATTGGAAGTGAGTCCTACATTTCCGCACTTGTTGGGAAAAAATGCATTGGCTTAATTTCAACACACGACCTTGAACTGGTAACCTTGGAACAAGGTCTACCCGACATCAGGAATTATCATTTCAAGGAAGATGTTCTAGATGGACAGATGGTTTTTGACTACAAGTTGCGTGAAGGTCCTTGCCCCACGACGAATGCTCTGAAGATCATGCAAATGGAAGGACTACCCATCGATGTAAATAGCTTCAAAGACAAATGATGTACGCTTCTCAAGACTTGCGTACAAGTCATTTTATCAGTTAGAATAGCGAAGAAATAGCATCTATAAAAGATTCGAGAATAAGATTAAGAGGAGAAAACCATGGACGATACTCAAATCCTGAAACAAATTACTGAGCTAGTGAACGAGGAACACGAACTGATGAATCAGGCCGAAGGCACTGGATTAGATGACGAGCAGGAGGCTCGCATGAAAGCCTTGGAAGTCGGCCTTGATCAGTGCTGGGATTTACTACGCCAACGTCGTGCCCGCAGGCACGCTGGCCTTAATCCCGATGAAGCTGAGGTTCGTGATCCAAAAATCGTCGAACACTACCAGCAATAAAGCACTCAGCCTCTTTTTAATCGTCATTGACCTGGCGTATATTCTATTCGGCTGGGATTTACCCAGCCTTCAGAATGTGGCCATTGATGGTAAGGTATTTCCCACATCAATATGCCAGGCAATGTTTCACCTTACTTCGCCTCCTCGCTATCATTTCAATGGAGTTAATAGACAGTACTTTTGGTACCTATAACTTCAAACTCTTTCTTGAAACATAGATAAACTCTCTGAAAAAGTATAAGATAGACCCTGACAAATTAAAGCATTATTGCTCATGAATAGATGGCTGAAACTCCAAGAATCACAAATAACTGCGTTTTGAGGAGGACAGGACTATGAATCCATTATATGCTCAACGCTTGCGCATCTATCCCATAATCAGCTTCGCATGCATTTTTATATTCATTTCATCGTTTTACTTGATCGCTGGATCTCTTCAAAATCCTAACATCGCTAGAGCCTTAAGCGCTGCTACAGTTGGAGGCTGCCCTCTTTTCCCGGCTGATAACATCTGGAACCGCGATATTTCTTCACTTCCCGTTCATAGAAACTCCGCGAATTTCATTGCCAGTATCGGACTTACAAGTCATGTTCATGCTGACTTTGGTGCAGGCTTATACAATGGCGCTCCTATTGGTATACCCTACATTGTTGTACCTGGTAGTCAGCCCTACATACCAGTTAGCTTCGACTACGCTGGCGAAAGCAACCCTGGACCATACCCCATTCCATCGAATGCACCCATTGAAGGTGGATCTCAAAGCAGCGGTGACCGCCATGTCATTGTAGTAGATAGTGGTACATGCAGACTATATGAAATGTATGCAGGTTACCCCCAGAGCAATGGAAGCTGGAAAGCTGGCAGCGGTGCTGTCTGGAGTCTGAATTCAGACTCATTGCGTCCAAGTACCTGGACATCCGCCGATGCGGCA
>DATMNR010000221.1:0-6230 GCA_035568795.1 Ktedonobacteraceae bacterium | reverse complement strand
ATGCACATATCATGCTAATGATAATTGCATATTCTGTCCAGCGTAGTATCAGTTGTATCCATAACCTTCTGCGCCATGGGTGGAGGCTCTCGATGAACCTTTCCCCTTCATTCTCTAATGTTGAGTGGCGTGAAGGTGCATTGGCTACCATAATTTTCTAACCTTTCAATTCGTCTAGCCTGATCAGGGTGTTGACAGTAAGGGTTAGTACTAAGACTGTTCAGATTTCTTGCCCAGGTATCGAAACCAGGGAAGAAGGCGACCAATCGGGTCAGGCTTTACGAATATCATGCTAATAAGAAACAGTATCAGAGACACTACTAGACTCACCAGCGTAAAGGCTATCCATGGAGCTAAGTGTACGTGAAATACATAAAAGTTTCCTATTGCGCCTTGCCCACTGCTCACTGCACTATTGAGTGCAGAAATTGGATTCCAGGCATTCAACCACTGAATCCATATATACCAGCGAGAATTAGCTGGTATAGAACCTCCCAGGGTGAGAATAGATATAACAGGATAGGCGAATAACCAGAAAGCACAAAATGTGTATGCTACAGCAGTGGAAGCTGTAGTGCGATGTATAAGAGTAGAGCAAAACAGGCCAAATGTGCCTGCAACTATAGCTGTGATAATGAATATAACCAACGTGCTTAGAACTTGCAATGGAGAGACGCCACCAAAAAAGAAAACCAGGCTGAAGAGTGGAATAGAGGCGGCTATCAGTAATAACACATTGACTAACCCTGCGATTAATTTGCCTGCTAATAGTGAGAAGGCGGAAAGTTTAGAACATAAAAGCAGGTCGAAGGTTTGTCGTTCCTTCTCACCATTGATGGCAGTAGCGGTAAACGCAGGCGCAATGAACACTATCAAAAAGAGCTGTATAAAAGACAGGAGGGCGTAGAGTTGTGCACCAATCTGACTGAGCAGGTAACCCTGATAGCCACCGCTGAAGACATTAGCTCGCTGGAGGAAGCCGAAACCGAGCAACCCCATTACTAGTAAGTAAATAATAATTAGCCACACAAAACGTTCACGGCGCAGGCGCAGGCGTAGTTCTTTCGTGAGTAAAGCTGTAAAAGTCATACAGCGCTTGCTCCTTCCGTAATATGCATATATACTTCTTCAAGCCGTTCAACGGCTGTGCGCGGTGCGAAGGATATGACTGGTATATCATGCGCTATGAGTTCGGCCAGGATGCGATGTAGCGATTGATTGTCACCGTTGAATTCGGCCTGAATCACCTCGCTGACATCATTATCTTCAAGTATATTCCTAATTTCTGGCATTTCTTTGAGCAACTGCTTTGCATCAGTGGCACGTTCGAGTACACGTATTTCAATCTGATTCCCTCCACCAAGGCTGTGGGTAACCTGTTCAACATTGCCAGCCATAACTAATTGTCCTGCTCGAATAATGGCGATATCGCTACACATCTCAGCCAGTTCAAGTAGAATATGCGAACTGATGACGATTGTCTTGCCCATGCCTTGTAGTGTGAGCAGCAACTCACGAAACTCTACTCTGGCTCGTGGATCAAGTCCCGAAGCTGGTTCATCAAGCAATAGCACATCGGGATCGTGTATGAGCGCGCGTGCCAGGCATAAACGTTGCTGCATGCCGCGCGATAGAGTTTCAACTAGCGCATCACGTTTTGCAGTAAGGTCAACCAACTCGAGCAGATCTGAAACGACTTTAGGGCTCTTGCGGCGTGAAATGCCATGAATACCGGCATAGAATTCCAGATATTCTTCCGAGGTAAGGTCTGAATAGACTCCAAAAAAGTCCGGCATGTATCCTACTTTGCGCTGTATCATGGTTGGCGATTGGGTGACCTCTTCGTTGCCAAACCAGACCTGGCCTGAGGTCGGCGGGATCAATGCCCCCAGGATACGAAGCAGCGTAGTTTTACCAGCGCCATTCGGACCGATCAGACCAAAAATGGCTCCCTGGGGTATCTCAAGGCTGAAATCCTCAAGTGCGTGAACTGAGCGATAGCGTTTGTAAATATGCTGGATGTTGATCATACGTTGCTATACATACTCCCTGTACTTTTGCTAACTTTTCCCATACGATTGGCCTTAAAGAACTCCTTGCAGGTTGATTATTGGCCTGCCGAAATCAAGTGGTCCGATCTGGCTATCCATGTTGGAAAATTGTAGTAACACGCGCCCAGTAGCGCTAATATATGCGCTTACATTGTTTGTTGTAAAGGTATTTTGATTCAGTGAAATGATGTCCCAGGAGTTGGTATGCCAGTTGTATAAGCGAAATGGGGAAGAATTTACATCTGGAACAGGACCAACTTGAGCAAGTACATTGATATCAGGCGGTTCTGAAATAGTCAAACCTTCGACTCGCATGTTGGAGGATTGTGGGATCAGATATTCAAACGTCATACTACCGGTTGAGATTGAATAGACACCGGGGAATCGGATTTGAGCATTGTTACCCGCTACATCAATCAATTGTCCTGAAATGAAGTTCGGAGGCAGGTTAAGCGATCCCGAAAGATTGATGTTCAATGGTGCTTGGATGAGTGTCTCGTGGAACCCAGCAGGGTTCATATCGTTGATGGTCACATCCGTGGTTGGAGCCTGGGAATTCTCGGCCCAACCGATCAATGTAGCCGGGGAGCCAGAAACAAGCAGTGGATCAATCTCTCTTGTAGCTGTGAACTGCCAACCAGGAGTAGCTGTGATACCTACAGAATTGCTATATGTAGATCCGCTGCTGAATGAGGAAGAATTTACTCCTGATAGTAATGGTATGAGTGGATTGACTGATCCATTACAAAGGCCAGTGCAAACAGGTGAGAAATTGAAGAGACCTTCGCCGTCGAGCGCATACAGAATTGCCAGGTGACGTTGCCACGCGGTATGAGGTTGTGCTGGCATTGCATCGTAGGTGGGTGAATTTGTATTAAGAGCGATCAGGTCGGCCAGCGTTGAATTAGGAACAAGTGGAACACTGCTCAATGTTAGCTGAACATGCTTTGTTTCTCCCGCGGCCATATGTCCAAGGCTGAATGCATCATTCGTCATCAACAAAAAGGTATCACTGAGGGCATACTTAAATGTGTTTGTCACAGTTCCCACGAGAGAGCCATTTTGGAGTGTAAGTTGAGAGATAAGACCTTTGTGTACTTGACGATCTTGTTCGGCAAGAATGGTATGTAATGTCCAGATATTTACATCTTGCAGGTTCACATCTGTACTGTTCTGTAGTGGCACAACCGTTGTATGTGCTCCCGTGATCGGGCCAGCGGACGTTGAAAAATTATCGGGTGATGGCTGAACCTGTGTATTGCCTGGAATTTGGACTTGATAATCGCCCTCATTAGGTACGAAAACTCCCATATAGGTTGAAATATGGACAGACGCGCCATTCTGACTAAACTGAGCTATTGATATACTATCACTCAAGATAGAAGAGCCTTTTTCAAAATAGGCAAGTCCATAGCTCAGCAAAGAGAAAATAACTATGCTGCTCAGAATGATGCGCCAACTCCAATAACGGCCTTTCAATCGCTTTACAAGCAAGAAACGGACTGGCCCAAGCACTAGTAGATAGCATAAGAGTAAGATGCCAAGTGTACGCCAGGGAGGCGGAATAGACGATGGGAGTAGTGACTGTAGGAAGCCGCTCATTCTGTTGGCCAGAATAGGCTGTACCTGTTGAGTGGAGTTTCCAAGACCCGGGGAGACCCCTAAATGTGGCAGAAGCTGATCACCCAGGCTGCGCAACAGAAGGCTGTCCCAGAGAAGACCGACTCCCTGCCATCCAAGGATGGGTTCTAGTGTAGGATCATAGGCAAGGTAAATAATCGTTCCCTGTTCCTGGTGTTTCTGTACAATTAACGGAGTAGCGGAAGATGCAAGAATGACTTCACTTTTATTGTCGTTTCCATTGGGTCTTAACGTCGCAGCACTGATTGGAACAGGCGACTGGATGGTGGCAGGTATGTTATGTTTTCCGGAACCTATCGACGCAGATCCTCCGGGAGGCAGGAGAACTGCCCCTGCTGGAATTGTAGAGGAGCCAGATACCTGGATTGGTACCAACCCCACAGGTAGTGTAGCGAGTGTGCGATGCCATTCAGGGCCTCCGACAAGGATGAGTGATCCACCCTGGTTCGTCCAATTTTGCAAAGCGTTCAATTGAATTGTACTCAGGTTTGTTGTCGTGAAGTTGTCCATCACAATAATATTAAAATTTTTGAGCGCTGCTGCCATGGTAGGCATGGTGTTCGCATTCAGGAACTCGAGTGTGATTGATCCTCCCTGGTTGGGAAGAGGTAATGCACTTAAAGAGCTAAACCCTGAACTTTGATCAGAAAGTACTCCGATAAATACATTACCTGACATGAGTGGTATCAGGGGGGCTGTTTGGGTTCCAACAAGATGGCCGTTGCTATCAAGCAACTTCACAGTCACATTTTGTACATCGAAATATATTGGTAGATACATGGTCACTTGCTTCTGGGCACCATTGGCAAGAGATATAGAGACCTGATAGTTTGATGGAATACCCTGGCTACCAGCCAATTGAAACTGTGGTGTGGGCGTGATCAATGACAGCATGCCATTGAAATCAGGCCCATTGTTACGTAGTGTGATCTGCACAGGAACCCAATTACCGTCTCGGTAGTGGGATTCAAATCCGGCTTTTACCTGAAATGAGGGTCCACCTGTACGTTCGCGTGCCAATACATGTTTGGGGTAGACAACGTTTATTGAAACAATCACAAAGCACATTGCGGCTAGAGCAATGAAATGTTTGTTTAATTGTCTCCACGATTGTCTGCTCGCCATACCTATTCTCTTTTAGTTGACAGCATTGTTAAGGCTCAATGAAGGTTTGCCAAAATAAAGAGTACTTTGAGAAGCATTCTGATTGAATACTTGTAACAATACCCGTCCATCTGAACTAGTGTACGCTTTAATGTTTGTTGTTGTAAAGGAATTATTATCGAGTATAATCGCATCCCAAGAATTGGTATTCCAGTTATAGAGCCGTGCCGGCACCTGATTAATCCCGTTATTTTGCATAACAGTGGGTGCGCTGATCGTCAAATTTTTCACCTGCTGGTTTATGGCACCAGGTAAAGAGAACGCAAACGTAATGCTCCCCGTGTTTATAGTATAAACACCAGGTGAGGTAGTTTGCACTTCTTTGCCCTGGGCATTAATTACCTGTCCGTCGATAAGACCGGGCGGAAGGCTCGATGAAGCAGAGAGATCAACGTTTAGGGGTACCTGAACAAAATCTTCGAATTTGCCACCCGGGTTGGCGCCATTCACTGTGACATTGTTGGTTGTATCTACTCGATTATCAGACCAGCCAACCAATGTGGCCTGCGCTCCTGTTACTAGCAATGGATCATTCTCATCGATTGGGTTCAGTTTCGGCGCTCCTAAAAGAGGAGTAATTATCGAATGTTTCCCGGCTATGTCATATGTGCTACATGGACCGCCACAGTTAGAATACGTAAAGCCTTCTCCACTGAGTGCGGATAAGATTGCCACGTGAAGCTGGCTATCATTCTTCGGCTGTGAGCCACTTGCGAAAGGGAAATACGGCACTTGCAAGTGATTAGCTTTTGCAATTTGGTCAGCGAGCGTGGAGCCAGAGCTAACAGTCGAGCCAGGTAACGAAATGTTCACTTGCTGGATTTGCTGTGCAGGAAGGTTGCCAAGGTAAGCAAAACTATGGTTCATCAGAATATACACATCGTTGAGATCTGTTCCCAGTTTGTTTGTCACGGTTCCAGTAAGAGTGCCGTTGTGTAGCGCCAGGTGGGAGAGTAGACTTCCTTGTAGTTTTTGATCCGCCTCTGAAACAAAACGGTGAAGCGTCCATGGACTGGCATTCTGTAGGTTGATGTTCGTTTCATTTTGTCCAACGATAATACTAATATTTTCATCTGTATTTGGTATATCGGGATCGCTTTGAAGAAAGGTATTTGTGATTGGCTGAGTAAGACTATACGCAGGCACATGAATCTGGAAGTTTCCATCATCAGGAATGAATGAACTGAAAAAATTTGTGACATGGGCTGTAGTGCTGCCCTGATTGATCTGTATGATGGAGATGCTATCGATAGTTGGTCTCTTTTGGATGTAAACAAGACCATATGTGAGAAGAGAGAAGACTACGATGCTACTTGCTATGATACGCCAATTCCAATCAGCGCGCTTTCGTCGATCTCCTTTTGACTGAGTTAG
>DATMNR010000220.1:0-5288 GCA_035568795.1 Ktedonobacteraceae bacterium | reverse complement strand
CTTGGGTGTGTTGCCTGGAATTATCGGTCTACTACAGGCGACAGAGACTATCAAACTCTTGCTTGGTATCGGCGATCCATTGGTTGGACGCCTGTTGACTTATGATGGTCTCGCAGGTGAATTTAACGAGCTTCACCTTTTCCGTGATCCCAAGTGTCCTGCTTGTGGCGAGAATGCTCATCCGGAGAATTTGCCGACATACGCCGAGTTCTGCGCAGTTCCAGCCAGGTAATCATAGAGGGAGTGCAGAGGGCACAGCCCTTTGCCGGGGTGTGGGGCCGCGCATCTGGGGGATGCAAAAGCGGGTTCCCACATCAATCTCCTCTTTCCCGCCGCAGGCGGCAAGAGTAAAGTATCTGAAAAGTTACGAAACACCTTTATAGTAAGATGAGGAAGATAGAGAAGGAGCATTCGATGTCAACAGTACGTCTTGCACCCGTCTTAAGACCCTCCGTAGGAGGCTCAAAACAGGTGAGCGCCGCGGGAAACAATCTTGGTGAAGTATTGAACGATTTGTTTGAGCGTTTCCCGACGCTGAAAGAGCAGATTCAGCCTGACGGTAATCTTAGTCGCTTTATTAACATCTATGTCAATGATCAAGATGTGCGCTATCTGCAGGGCCTTGATACGAATGTCGGTCCTACAGATACGGTAATCCTTTTGCCTGCCATGGCCGGCGGGCATGAATAATAACTTTTTCAGGAAAATACTATGCGCTACAGTAGCATATTAGATACCATCGGAAATACACCACTCGTGGAGCTGAAAAGTTTCAGCCCTCGTCCAAGCGTGCAAATTTTTGCCAAGCTTGAGGGGTTTAATCCTTCCGGTAGTGTCAAGGACCGCATCGCCAAATTGATGATTGAAGAGGCTGAGGCAAGCGGCACTATTAAACCTGGCTCTATGCTTTTGGAGCCTACCAGTGGTAACACTGGAATCGCTCTGGCAATGATTGCCCGTGTAAAGGGCTATCAGTTCACCGCAGTAATGCCCGACAATGTAACCCAGGAACGCCGCCAGATGCTCGAACTCTTTGGCGCTAATATCGTCTACTCAGACGGGTCTTCAGGTAGCAATGGCGCGGTGAAACTCGCCCAAGAGCTGGCTAGCAAAGATGATAGGTATGTGATGCTCTATCAGTATGGGAACGAAGCTAACCCTCGCGCGCACTATGAAGGTACTGCTGTGGAGATTATCAAAGATCTTCCTGATCTGGATGTTTTCGTAGCCGGTCTCGGTACTGGTGGTACGCTCACTGGCAATGCTCGTCGTTTGAAGGAACATAACCCCGCGATTAAAATCGTGGCAGCTGAACCTCTGCAGGGCGATGGAGTGCAGGGTTTGCGTAGTCTCGAAGATGGTTTCGTACCCCCCGTGTTGGATCAATCACTCCTTGATGCAAAAATTCTTGTACCCGCCCGAGACTCTATATACAGAACTCGCCAACTCAAAGATCAGGAGGGTATCTTTGCCGGCCCATCATCTGGCGCTGCTCTTCACGCTGCTCTACGTGTTGCTTCAACGATGGATCGTGGTAAGATCGTCGTAATTCTCTCCGATGGCGGTTGGAAGTATCTGAGTGAAGACCTGTGGACGCGCGACCTCGATCTACTGGAAGATGACCTCGAGGAAATTCTATTATGGTAGATCTAGAAGGTTTTACTGTCCGTGTTCCTCAACAAATCTACGCGGACATGCTCGAGCATGTCGTGGAGGGTTATCCAAATGAAGCCTGCGGAGCATTGGGTGTTAAAGAAAGTCGGGTAGTCAGGCACTATCCGACTGCCAATGCTGCCGAGCATCCCGATGATTTTTCCATCATCGACCCAACGGATTTGCTCCATATTTATGAAGATATCGATGAGTACGATGGTGAGATGATGTATTATCACTCGCACCCCAAGAGCGAAGCCTATCCATCCAAAAGAGACAAGGAATGGGCGATACGCAACAAACTTTACTACATCATTTTCTCTCACAAATTTTACCCCGAACCCCCCTATGCCAGAGTTTTTTGGATTAACGATGATGAATCTGTGAACGAAGGGGAAATAGAACTCATCTCTTAGTGCGGCTTAGTAGAATTCCATATGTCGGACGGCATTCGTTGTGTCCCCACCTCAATTCCTCGATTCACGTGTCCCCCACCTCCATCTATACGATGAATCAACCTAAAGCTGGTAGAAATAGCGTTTATCTAATAGGGAAAGATTTTGACCAATCTAAACAAATACACTTCTTATAGCCATATGGTCAATTTCTGCAAAAATCCTTAATTTCGAAGTTATATTTCATCGATAATGTATTATTACCGGATGTTTGAGGTGCCGTTTGCAAGAAGTGCAAACTACTCTCCCCATGGGAAGTATTTTACGTGAACGCTATGTTGTTGAGGGGCTGCTTGGCAAGGGTGGTTTTGGCGCGGTTTACCTGGTAAAAGATATAAGAGTTCAGGGTAACCTTTATGCTCTAAAAGAAGCAATAAATCCACAAAGACGAGATCGGGAGCGGTTTGTATTTGAAGGCGAACTACTCAAGCACTTAGACCACCGTTCGCTTCCACGTGTGTATCGTGTATTCGAGGATGATGTAAACCGCCGGGCCTACATGCTCATGGATTTTATAGAGGGGCCGAATCTGGAAGTGTTGCGCCAGGTCCAGTCTGGTAAACATTTCTCGTTACAACAGGTTCTGAAGATCCTTGCTCCTATTGTTGATGCGGTCAATTATTTACATCATCAAGATCCACCTATCCTGCACCGTGATATCAAACCCTCGAACATCATCGTTCCTGTATCGGGTGAAGATGCAGTGCTTGTTGATTTTGGTATTGCGAAGGAATTCAACCCCGATGCAACTACCACAGCATTTCGCACTGGATCTCCAGGCTATGCTCCTCCTGAATTGTATAGCACGGGAACCAGCACACGAAGCGATATTTATGAGTTGGGAGCAACATTCTACACGTTATTGACTGGCTCTGTTCCAGCCGATGCTCTTCATCGCATTACCTTAATGGGTAGCTGTCAGTCTGACCCGCTAGTGCCTATTAATAAACTCGATCTCAATGTACCAGGGGGTGTAGCAGGCGCTATTCACTGTGCATTGTCAATTAACAGCAACGAACGTTTTTCAAATCTTGAAGAATTTTGGCGTGCAATAGGTATGCAGCCTGGATGGAGGCCGTTAGATAAAGCAGTTATCCCGTTGTCGGCTCCCTCAACTCAACCACTGATTGCCAATAAAATCACAGATACTCCTATGCCTGCTGTGGTAGCGAAACACAAACAGCCACAGGCCAATCGCTCCAAGAAATTCTGGTTAGGGCTTCTTCTATTATTGTTAGTCGTAGTTTTTGCCGGCATTGGGACAGGGTTGTACTCCTATTTTGCGAAATATTCAGACGTAAGTTCTATCACCTCTACATCCCAGGTACAGGCCAACAATACGGTATCCACAGCAGCTTCTCCTACCTCATTACCAACACAGGTTGCTACACATGCTGATCCAACCCCCCACCCAAAATCCATTCCAACTTCGATGCCAGTCGTCATACCAACACCTCACCCACCATTGCGGCCAACGCCAGTTCCAACCACGATACCTACACCACGTCCAACACCATCACCTACTCCTGTTCCTTATCCAAAGGTGGCAGGAAACTACAGTGGCACTATTGATGACACTACTGCAAATATCATTACTGGTATGGCATTATCTATTCAACAACAGGCAGGTCATGCTGCGATCAATGGCTACTTCACGGTGAATCCTCCATTGGCGGGTAGTGGTGGATTCAATGGATCTGTGAATACAAACAACTATATGCAATTCGTGGTACAAGCGTACAAAAAAAATAGCCCACTCTATTTCTGGGGCTGGTTGAAATCCAATAGAATTCTCAGCGGTGATTATTGCAGCTTGAACAACCAGAATCAATGCGATCCAAAAGCAGGTGCCTCTGGCACCTGGAGTGTCGCCCCTGCCGCTCAATAAGAGCTTTCCTCTACTAATGTAACCTGGTTTTTGTGTTAGAAGAAACCAGGTTACATTTGCACTTCAGTTATGCCTTACTGTACTAAACGTACAGTCCAAAAATCACTGGAGAGGCTACGACTGGTAAAGTAGGCATACGGTAACGTGAAATACCCTTGCATGCCCCAGCCTGTTCCCCATGAATTGCGCACAATGAACCATTGATTGGCATCATCGTAGCCGACTGCCATCACAGCATGGCCACCTAGTGTATTCTCTCCGTGTTGCGGCATTGGAGCATGGCCGGTCTGAGCCACTTGCTGACTTTCGAAGCTCTCATAAACAGTAAACCCAAAAACGAACGGGTAACCTGAAGCCAGGCATCCTTTCATCTGGATGAGATCCCTGACTACTCTCTGGTAGAGTATCGCCTTATGCTGGAGTGCTGATTGATAACAGGCATCTGACGGCTTCTCGGCATAATTTGCAATCACGTATGGCCACATGTCTTCGGGACAAACTCCAAGAGAACCTACACTTTTCATGCCATCTCGAATCTGTGCCCCGCTGTCGGAGTTGACAGTTCCCTCCATATCACGTTCGTTATAGTAGATGAATAGCCGGGATGGTGCGAAAATCTGAGCAAGGGTTTGTTTCATTTGCTCGAATTGGATTGCACCTCCGATGGCATTTGCGGTGCAACTGCCCAATTGTCCCTGGTCATAAACTGGAGGACAGGCTGAAGTAAGATCGATATTGGTTGGAAGTGTCCCGATTGCTGCTATAGGTGCAGCATATTGGTAATCCCGCTGGTCAGGCAGATCAGGTATCCATCCAAAATGGGCGATTTGAGGCATATTTCAATCTCCTTTGTATGGGTAACATTTATATTGGTATCAACTCAAAATTTCTAGCGTGACAAAGAACAATTTCAAACTTTTCCTGGTATGCTTTATATTCTGCCACCACCTCCTTCTCGATATTGTTTTAGTATGGGCACATGATTATTGTGCCACTAAATGTACGCTCAATATCTTACTTTTTAATGTCTAAATATTACCTCCATTCGCCAAAAGCAAGAGGTCAGAGCAAATTGTGTTTGTATTGAGGTATAATTCTTTCGGTTAGTTGTTTAGATTAATGCCTTTCAGGATGAATATCCATGCTGCAATTCGACGAACACTCCAATGGGAATGAAATTGAGCTGCATGTTGGGGAGGAATTCGTGATAATCCTCCATGAAAACCCCACAACGGGATTTCGCTGGAATCCAATTTCAAGCGGGGAACCAGCATGCACACTTCTCGACAATT
>DATMNR010000219.1:0-5570 GCA_035568795.1 Ktedonobacteraceae bacterium | reverse complement strand
TGGTATAATTCCAATGCTTGAGCTTGATGCTTGTTTCAATATTCTGGCCGGACTACTGGCTTTCTTCTTGATTCGCAATGGTAATAAAACAGCACCTGAACCCGAAATCGAGGTCATTGTGCAAAGTGAACTTTTAGAGCCAGATACAGTAGCATTATAGAGGTTTGGCAAACCTCACCCTTTCTTAAGCATACCGCCTCTTTAAACTCCTATCCTGGTTGGCTTGGAAAAAGGACGGGCAGATTGCGCTCCACACGCGTCCATTGCTCCGATTGATAGCGCTGATGGATGACAACACTCACCTCGTCGAGGAATGCGCTCTTGCTTTGACATGCAGAAAGAGAGATTAGGATGCTTCTCGTTCAACAGCCACCCAGCGTGCGGTGGGCCGTTCTGCTTATTCTACCTCATACTGAGATGGAGCTATAGTGCCAGTAGAGGAGTTACCAGTGGTATCGAGCCAGGGTAGTCATATTTCTTTCGTTTGTAGAATGATAGGCGAGACGCCATTTCCCCAAAAGCTAAGCGAACTGACTACTACTGGTCAGTCCACTTAGCTTTTAAACAATGCTATTTTTATCTTCTTGAAACTACGGAATGGGGGTTGTATACTACGATTGCAGCAAAAAAGTAGTGTGTAGCGTTCTCTTGCAGATTGATCGTGCTGTACTATCTTCACATGTGAGCGAGTGGAGCAAACGCTATGGTCCCTCAGCAAGCCTCTTTTCCAGCAGAGCTACCTCATCATACGCTTTTCAGGAATCGTTACTTCATTATGAGTAAGGTTGGCGCAGGTGGCTTCGGTTCGGTCTACAAGGCCACGGACATACAGAGCGGAGATCGTCTCGTTGCCATCAAGGAAGTAAGCCTATTGGGATTGCATCCACAGGCGATGATTGAAGCCACCACTACCTTTCAGCGTGAAGTCAGCTTGTTATCGCACCTGGATCATCCCAATCTGCCACGTGTCTATGAACACTTTCAGACCACTGGACAGTGGTTCCTGGTCATGGACTTCATCGCAGGCGAAACACTTGAGCAATACCAGAGCAAGGCACTCAACGGACACCTTCTCCTGAGCGAAGTACTCGATATCGGGCTTCAACTCTGTACAGTCCTGGATTACCTGCATTCACACCAACCGCCCATCGTCTTTCGCGATCTCAAACCTGCCAACATCATGCGCGCTCCAACGGGGCAGCTCTATTTGATCGATTTTGGGATCGCACGTTACTTCAAGCCAGGACAGGCAAAAGACACCGTTGCCCTTGGTTCACTTGGATATGCCGCCCCAGAGCAGTATGGCAAAGCTCAAACCACTCCACGCGCCGATATCTACAGTTTAGGGGCCGTTTTGCATCAATTACTTACGACGAGCGATCCCTCAGAAGCGCCCTTTCGCTTTCTACCACTTCGTCCCAAAAGCCCTCAAAGCCACTCCGACCCTGGATCGCTCAGCACAAGCATGGTGGATGTGCTGGTGAACAAACTTGAGAGACTTATCGCCAGTATGCTCGCTATGGATGTGAACGAAAGGCCACCTGACGTAGCTTCGGTGAAACAGGAGCTACACGTAATGCAAACGCTTTGGTCTGATATCAACAAGAGTTTCTGGCGGCCGAGACTTGGGTATACTCAACAGGTGCGAAAATAAGGACTCTCTTCATGAACAAATCCCTCAATTCCTCTTCATCAAAGTGCAGAATGTGAGTTAAATGCTGCTGATTTATTAGTATCTGCTACAATCGTTACAACTGTTATAAATGTTATATTTGTCATATTCGTATTTTCGGGAGCGCCAGCAAGCAATGCAATCAACAGTAGATGTCATCATTGTCGGAGGAGGTGTAATAGGCTGTGCCATCGCCTACCACCTGAGCAAGTCAGGCATTGACGTTGCTGTTTTTGATCGTGGTGAAATTGGCGCCGATGCTTCAAGCGCTGCAACTGGCCTGCTCGCACCCTTAGGACCACTCTCAGGGCCAGGACCATATGCTGATCTATTGCTCAGCAGTTTCGCCCTCTTTCCAACATTGGTGCCTGAATTAGAGGAAGCGAGTGGCATACACCTTGAATACGAACAAACTGGCGCACTACGTATCGTACGCAATCCAAAACACATCTCCAACCTGCGCAAGCGCATGAATGCCTGGCAACCCCTTGGCTTGAAAATGTACTGGCTATCAGGAGATGAAGCGCGTCAACTCGAATCATTGTTGTCACCCGATGTCTGCGCGGCCATCTATGTCCCTGAAGAATCTCAAATCAACGCCTCATCTTTCATCAAGTCTTTCTCCCTGGCAGCAATCAATCAAGGGGCAACCTTGTATAGCCACAGCAAAATTACGGGCATTGAACAACACAAAGCTAAAGTCACAGGTGTGTACACCTCTCTGGGTAAAAAGATTGCTTGCAATCACCTCGTTGTTGCTAATGGTGCGTGGGCCGCTGACTGTAGCGAATGGCTGCATTTTCCCATACCTATCATTCCCCAACGAGGCCAGGCGCTTATGCTGCATCAACCCGCAGCAACACCACTACGCCACATCGTCTTTGGCGAAGCTGCCTACCTCACCCCTAAAATGAAGCATAAGATTATTGTCGGTGCTACAAAAGAAGAGGTAGGCTTCGATGCAAATACCACGCCCGGTGGTCTCTCCTGGCTGCTCAACGCTGCTACCAGGCTCTCTCCAACACTCGAAAGCTGCACATTAGATCATATGTGGGCAGGTTTGCGTGCCAGGACACCCGATAATCAACCCATACTGGGACCAGCGCCAGGTTGGGAGAACGTCACGCTTGCTGTCGGCTATGGAAGTGTCGGTATCATGCTCAGCGCGATCACTGGTCAAACGATTGCCGAATTGATACTCGCAGGGCAAATGCCGCAGATGTTGCTGCCGTTTTCTTTGACGCGATTCCATACATCGTAGAAGTGGGGGTGGAACTTGATCCTGTCCGTCGCTGCTCGAAGTTGAGTCTTCGTAAGGCGAAACCAGGCACAGTATAAGATGATAAGATTATCAAGACATTGCCTCCTTCACGAGTTCTGAAGGATACACCTGTTCTGTCAAGAATCGACAGAAGACGGTCAACCTATCAGGTCGCTGCAACCATGGTTTTATCAACTGTCTTCCGTAGAAATACGTGAAGATATAGGCCTGCTGGAAAGGAACCTTCAAGAACTCCAGATACTTGAGCACCTCTTCATCGGGCAACATCGAGTACTTTATCAGATATTTCATCACCTCATCGTCTGAGCGTCCTTCGTGCAGCAGAAAGGCAGCGTTACCCCCCACTGGATACTCCAGCAATTCAAGAGCCTTGCGCAGTTTCGCGATATCGACAGTATCTGGCTCAATACCTGCTTCTGGATAAATATGCTCGGCTAACCATTGCTCTGCCTCTTCTGGGGAGAAAATCAACTCGCAGGCAGAGGTGGCAATACCTTCGCTTATCACCGATTGTGGACTGATAATCGGGAAGATCGATTGTTCAAGATACCCACGTTCTCGGAACAGGCGCTGTTCTTTCAAGACAAATTCAGTATGATGACCAGGATACCCTTCGTGGCACATGAAATCCAGTAAGCCATTCAAGTCGGTGGGTAGGTCTGTGTTCAACTCCACTCGGGAGCGGTAATTGCCCAGGTACCAGTTTTCTCCCATATAGACCTTGTCGCTCACCATCTGAACCTCAATACCTTCATCGGCAGGCAGATTGACAAAGGCTTGAGTACGACGGAGAGATTCGGCTGCTGCTCGCTGCATAAAGTTCAATAGTAAGCCGGACTTTTCCTGTACTAGTTGATACCGGTTCCTCCAGCCCTGCAACCGATCAGGCAGACTCCCATCGCCTGGAAGCGCTTCATCGAGTAAGGCAAGTCCTTGCTCGAACTGGGATTCTGGTATCCGTTCTGGGTGAATGTCGAAACACCGCTGCACCTCTTCTTCCAGGGAAAAGGTCTCGCCATTCAGCTTACGACAGACAGTTTCCAGCGCCTCTACCTGTTTTTCTAGATAGATTGCCCGGTGGGCTTCAAAGCCCTGCTCAACTAGAGTATCTTCAAGAGACATTGCATCTCGAACCAACTCATCGGCGGGCTTTTCTGCTTCCGCTTCTGCTTTCCATTCTGGCGGACCATAATAGTAGTCGACGAAGCGGCTCTCCGTAAATTTCCGAATGGCTTTGTCCATACGAAATGCGAGAAGTACATACTCCTTGAACCATTGCTCGTTCATGGATCGATCCTTTCATGGAGTTGAACCAACTTTATACTTTTTACCACAATCTGTCCAGCTCCCTTTTGAATCATATAGTGTTCTCTAAGGATAGGTATCTTGGCAAATTGCAACTGCCCACAAACAAATAGCACGTTTCATTAGACCAAATTGTGATCTGATTGTTCATAAACGCAATATACATCTCCTCAATAGCAACAATTAATATGATACTATGATTACGGATACTTCTTATTCTGACGCAATGGAAAAATTCGAAGGCCATACTAGAAAAGCGAGCGTGCCACATGCAGCGACAATTGAAGGCACCAGTTTTGCACATCAGCGAAACGCGAGGAAATCCAATCGAGACAGTCAATCGGCAAACTACTCCCATAGGGCGAAGCATTCAAATACGATTGCCCTTTGTCAGTGTTAGCTGGCATCGTCCCCTGGCAGTCGAGGTCCGCCAGGAAGACAATATCTATCGTTTGCCCATCTACGATACAACCTTGCGTGTGATCAGCGCTATCGTCTTTACTGGGCTGGTAACAGTTCTCGTTCCATTCTTCGTTCGAGCCATTCTTTCTAGAAGGAGAAGAACTTCATGATTACAGATGAAAACGTGCAAGCAACTCCCGTTGATCCCACCGAGCAGGCGTTGAGCAAATTAGTGATCACAGCCAGCGCAGACGCGGTATTTGGAGAACCAGTCGTGAATGGGAATACCACAGTCATTCCTTGTTCCGAGGTTGTCATTGGTATGGGTCTGGGTTCAGGGGGTGGACCGATGGATGAAAATGGTAATCCAACCGGTAGTGGATCCGGAGGCGGAGGGGGTGCAAGAGGCCGCCCTGTAGCTGCCATCATTATCACTCAAGACGGTGTTCGCGTAGAGCCAATTTTCGATATCACAAAAATAGTACTGGCCTCGCTGACAACTGGGACATTCATTCTGTTATGGATAGGTCGACTTTTCCTTATGAAACGCTCCAGTAGGGTACCGTCGATCTCAAAGATTCGAAGGTCCATTGAAAGCTAGATAGCGTAAGAAGGGCACCCGGTCAAAACCGAGTTGTCCTTCTTAAGAATACATCTTCATTTTTCACAATTCTGTCATGTGTGTAGCTTATGCCCAAGAAAGACATAAGTTCCATCATCGTACTCTTTTCAATGCCCTCACATCCTCTTGCAATTCCATTCTCTTTCTGATACACTCTATATAACCTTCTTTAATTATTTTACTGGTTATATTTTTCTACACTACTTTGTACTATCAACATTGGCTGAGAAAAAGAACGTTAATTGGATGATAAAGCTTACAACTTATCGATGGTAACATTTCCGAAA
>DATMNR010000218.1:0-8511 GCA_035568795.1 Ktedonobacteraceae bacterium | reverse complement strand
GAACGAACTGGCACTCCCTTCAATTATCTTGAATTTCCCACTGACATCGTCCTGCTCGCGGTCTTGTGGCGACTACGTTACAAACTGAGTCTGCGTGATGTGGCTGAGATGTTTTTAGAGCGCGGCTTTGTTTTTACTCATGAGACGCTTCGCGACTGGGAAGCGCGTTTTGCTCCCTTGATAGCGGATCAGTTACGAACCAGGCGGCGGGGACAAGCAGGAGCATCCTGGTACGTCGATGAAACCTATCTCAAAGTCCATGGAAAGTGGTGCTATCTCTATCGAGCTATTGATGGGGATGGTAATCTGGTTGATTCGCGGTTGAGTGAAAAGCGAGATATGGATGCCGCTAAACAGTTCTTCAAGCAAGCCATGGCCGTGGTTGGCCATGCTCCAGAATATGTTACGACAGACGGGCATCGTTCCTATCCACGTGCAATACGCGAAACTATGGGAAATGATGTGAAACATCGGACGAACGTTTATCTGAACAACCGAATAGAACAAGATCATCGAGGCATCAAACAACGATACTATCCCATGCGTGGCTTTGGAAACTTTGTGTCAGCCGATCGCTTCTGTCTGGCGTTTGACGAATTACGCCAGTATTTTCGTCCTCGCCACACAACAAAGGAAACCATGTCACTGGCGCAACAGCGACAACTCTTCCGTGAGCGAATTACGACTTTACAAGAACTGCTGGTTGCAGTCTCATAGTTCTGTACATGATTTTTGAGAGACGTTGAAGACCTTGCGGGTTTTTGTGTTCTCAGTCCTGACACATCGACTTCATATGTCTCCCTTTTCATCCAAATTGGGAACGACTTTATTAACATGGGAACGACTTTATTTTCGGTCTACAACATTGAAAGCGAATCGTTGCTTCCTACTCCACTGTTACAGACTTGGCCAGATTCCTTGGCTGATCTACGTTGCAGCCACGAGC
Organism: Ktedonobacteraceae bacterium; assembly: GCA_035568795.1. Lineage (GTDB taxonomy): Bacteria > Chloroflexota > Ktedonobacteria > Ktedonobacterales > Ktedonobacteraceae > DATMNR01. The sequence continues at coordinate 7,565 of DATMNR010000218.1, read as the reverse complement.
AACTGCGGCGTGATAGGCGAACAACTGCAAAGGAATGATTGCCAGCAATGGACTTAAATGCTCTATTGTGTCAGGTACGTAGAGCACATCGTCGGCGTGCTTGCGTATGCTTTCATCTCCCTCGGTTGCTACTACTACTACACACGCATCGCGGGCGCGTACCTCTTGCATGTTGCTGACTACCTTTTCGTACACATGCGAAGACGTTGCTATTGCGATAAGTGGGGTATCTGGATCGAGCAGAGCGATTGAACCATGCTTTAACTCGCCGGCGGGTAGTCCCTCGGCATGGATGTAGGAAATTTCCTTGAGCTTGAGGGCACCCTCCAGGGCTGTGGGAAAACCTACGCCGCGCCCAATAAACATCATGCTACTGCACTGTGATAGGTGCTTCGCAAGAGGCTCGATCACGTCATCAGGACTTGTGGCGTTGTCAAGTATGTGCTGAATCTGGTTTGGGATATGTTCCAGCGCTTGCAGCACCAACCCTGTCTCTTCACTCGCTATTCGACCACGCTGCTGAGCAAGGTACAAACCTAGCATGTAGAGCACTGAGATAGATGTGATAAACGTCTTTGTCGCTACTACGCCGATCTCTGGTCCAGCTTGCAAGTACAACACAGCATCGGATAAGCGTGTGATCGCACTGGCAACGACATTGGTAATGGCAATCACAGGCGCTCCCTGCTCACGTGCCTGCCTGACGCCCACGAGTGTATCCGCTGTTTCGCCTGATTGCGTCACAGCGATACATAAGGTTTCAGGTCCTACAATAGGGTTACAATAGCGAAACTCGGCTGCTGTAATCGTTTCTACGGGAATACGCGCCCAGCTTTCGATCACATACTTGGCGATTAGGCCACAGTGGTATGAGGTACCGCAAGCCACGATCACGATTCTTTGCACTTTGTCGAGCAGACCAGCTTGTTTCATCTGTTCCAACTCTGCTAGATGTAATTGACCATCGTGAACACGTCCCGTTAGCGCACGGCGCATAGCCTCGGGTTGTTCATGTATCTCCTTGAGCACAAAATGGGGATAACCGCCCTTTTCCGCTGATTCCACATCCCATTCGATGGTCATGGGATCGCGTTGTACTGGTGTGCCATCGATTTTGCTCATCGAAACCCCTGAGGCATGCAGCGACACGATTTCACCCTCTTCGAGAATGAGAACACGGCGCGTGTGTTTGAGAATGGCCGGGATATCGGATGCAAGGAACTGCTCGCCGTCTCCGACGCCAACAATCAAAGGTCCACCCCCCAGGCGAGCGCCAATCAACACATCCGGTTGCTCAGAGCTGACAACAGCGATAGCGTAGGCGCCTGTGACACGCTGCAAAGCGAGACGCACTGCCTGCTCAAGATCGTGCCCGGCTTCACCGAAGTAGTAACGTTCTACCAGGTGTGAGATCACTTCAGTATCAGTCTCGGAGAGAAAGGCGTGCCCTTCATGCTCTAATTCTGATCTCAATTCGGTGAAATTCTCGATGATACCATTGTGTACGACGGTTAATACGCCTGTGCAGTCAGGATGGGGATGGGCGTTGGTATCGTTAGGACGACCATGGGTTGCCCAACGTGTATGGCCTATACCAAGGGGACCTGCCGCAGGTCGCGAGCCGTTCTCGACTGTAGCTATGAGGTTCGAAATTTTACCAGCACGACGTCGTAGTTCGAGTGTGCCGTTTGAGGTGAGTACCGCAATACCCGCGGAGTCATACCCGCGATATTCAAGTTTACTGAGGCCTTCAAGCAATATGGTAGTAACATCGGTCCCATTTGGGCCGACGTAGCCAATGATACCGCACATGTGGTCGGGTATCCTTTCTATTGTTGGGTAGGTATAGAGGCAACTGTAAGGTTACCAAGCGACCGAGAGTGTTTGCAGGGTTTACCTTGTGACCGTGAGAGCCGCTAGGTAACCGGGCGACCGCAAGGGTCGCCCATACATTTCTATGCCCACGTCACTGATAGCGTTTTGTTCCAGCCGTTGCCGGTTGGGTTTGTGCGCCATCTTTTCAGGGTAGTGACATACCCTAGAGGCTCCCCGCTGAAGATCCGAACAGCCTCCACCTCGTCAACCGTGGCTTCCTCCTAATAGCCCGGCCCATGCGCTACTAAATGCTACGACGTTTATGAAAACAGTATACCATTACACACTACTCTTGAATGAACGGTGACAAAAGGATGATGTGTGGATCTGCTATCCTCGTGGCAAGCCAAATTGAGTGAACATGGCTTCCCACACTTCCTGGTTCTCAAGGCGCTCATAGAGGGAGGCTACGCGGCCATTGATCGAGTCGAAGATGCATAACAGCATATGTTGAAGTACGATAGATGCTTCTTCAAAGAAATCATGTGCCTTTTGCATTTCGTCCTGCAAAACTTCATGGCTCAGGGTAGTGAAGTTCTCGACATCAATCATATTGTTATTAATGATAAACCTGTAGTTGCCCATATAACGCAGGTTGTAACGTGTGAGCAATTCTTCCAGGGTGTTTAGATCTAATTCGGTACCGTTGGCACGACATGTTACAGAAAGAGCCTCCATGGTCCAATTCACAAATTCGGCCAGTGCGGGTAACTGCTGTTCAGGGGTCATGCGGTTGAGCCAGTCCTGCTCCATTCGGCTGATGAGGTTCATTAGCTCAAAGCTTTCCATACGCAGTCTCTCGGCAGGATCGGGGAGCCTTACACGACGCTCGTTACCATTAGAAAGGGGTATTGCTTCCTGTCCGATAGGCAGTACAAATCTCTGTTGTATGAGTTGTGCCAGATCACGTGCCACATCTAACTCTGGACGACGGATGCCACTTGCGATACGGCGCACACTATGAAAACGATTGATACCTCCAAACAGCTCAATTGCTCGACTTTCAAACTGCATAGCATAAGGAATAGCGGGGGCCATTTGCAGGAGGGTATGCATGCCCTGGGGTAGATAATTATGCAATTGCTCCCACTCGTCACTGTAGAGCACCATTTCCATGGTCACTCCCATGACCTCGAGATCAAGGGATTCCTCACCATAGGGCAAGATTGATCGCGTTTGGCCTGTTGGGCTGGCTACAAATTCGTAGGTGCCTTCTTTCCACAATGCCAGTTCGCGCATTGTCCATAATGCCTTTTTGCGTAGCGCTTCTTTCAATTGTTCGTTGCTTATGACGCTCATTGCGACCAGGCGCTCGCCAATGCGCTTGCCAAAGGCGTCCTGCAGTTGTTGTGAGAAGGCATAGTCCATCTGGGATTTGGTTGCCATACCAAGTTGCTGAAGGACATCTCCGAGCGTCAATGCGCCCGAATCGAGTTCTGAACAACTGGCGATCTTACCATCTTTGAAATATACGATGCCGATGCGTCCTGTTACTTGTTTTAGATGGATGGCACCTGTCATTGATCCCAGTTCCATCATTTGCAGTATTTCCACCAGGCTAAATTCTGTCAATAGCCCCTTTAGCTTGGTGTTAATTGTCATTCTTCCCCCATGCGATAGCTTATTTTAAGCTATTCAGATATTTTTTCTCTCGCGCCTGCGGCGGCAAAGTAAGGGGAGAAGCGGGGACACCCCGCACCCCGGCAAGGGACTTTGTCCCCTGCACCTCTACTGAATAGTCACTAAAGAAATGAAATAAGGTGGTGTATTACTGGTTGTTCGCCTCATTATAACAGATGTCAATTTGTTTCAACAAGTTTCTTGAGAATATGTCCCAGGTGCTATAATCATAATATGAGCATCAAAGATCAGGTTGCCATCATAACGGGGGCGGGTCGAGGCGTAGGCCGTGCTACCGCACTCCGTTTTGCGCGCGAAGGAGCGCGAGTTGTACTCTTCAGTCGTACACCCGCTCCTTTAGATGACGTTGCTGCCGAAATTGCTCGTCAAGGTTACCCCTTTCTTTCTGTTGTAGGTGACGTTTCTCGTGAAGAGGATGTGCAGGCCCTTTTTCAACAGGCCATGCAGACCTTCAAGCGAGTCGATATTCTGGTGAATTGCGCTGGCGTAGTTGCTGTGCGCCAGTTTGCTGAAATGGATACCTCAACCTGGGATCATGTTCTTGGAGTCAATCTGCGTGGTACATTTTTGTGTTGTCACGAGGCTTTTCGCATTATGGCCGTGCAACGCTCTGGAGTAATTGTCAATCTTTCCTCACTTTCTGGCGTGAAAGGGGTAGAAAAGTTCCCTGGACTGAGCGCGTATAACGTATCGAAAGCTGGGGTAGCCAGCTTGACTGAAATTCTTGCAGTTGAAGGCAAACCGTATAACATTCGAGTATGCACGATAAGTCCTGGTGCAGTCGATACTGAGATGCTTAAGCAGGCTGCGCCGCACTTGAAGGCAGGTATGACTCCTGAAGACCTTGCCGAGATTTTACTTTTCATGGTTGATGAATCAGGCAGGATGCTAAGCGGAACGAATCTTGAAATATTCAGTAATGCATGAACTAAAAAGGGATATAATGATGGTCTTTCTTACAAGGCGCGCGAGTTTTAGCGCCTCCCACCGTTTATGGAGTGACCAGCTTACAGAGGCAGACAATTATGCCATGTATGAGAAATGTGCCAATCCTCATGGGCATGGACATAACTATGTGCTTGAAGTCACAATACAGGGTATACCGGATCCACGAACCGGTATGGTACTGAATCTGACAGACCTGAAGCATGCTGTGAATGAACAGGTTGTGAAGTGGGTTGATCACAAGCACCTGAACTATGATGTGTCCTGGTTAGAGGGTTTCATTCCCACCACAGAGGTACTGGTCATTAAAATCTGGGAACGCCTTGCAGACTCGCTACCCGCAGGAATGTTGTTTGAGGTAAAATTGCATGAGACTGAGAACAATTTTGCAAGTTATCGAGGTGAGTGATGAGAGTTGCATTGGTTGCGCCTCTTGTGTCGGCTATCGCCCAGCCGTATCTTGGGGGAGCACAGGCGCTTCTTGCAGACCTTGCTCAAGGATTATTACGGCATGGTCATAGTGTTACACTCTTTGCACGGGATGATTCGTTCGTGCCTGGCATCGATATTGAGCCGGTAATTGTACCGCGTGAAGTACAGCCAGCAAATTTTTCTGAGGAACGAGAACGTCCCACTGATAGCAGTTTTTTCATCCAGGCGAACATCTTTCTCGATTTATTCTTGCAATTGCAAAAGCGCAGCGCTGAATTTGACGTAATCCACGTGCATGCTTTTGACTGGCCAGCCTATGCCTGTAGCACGCTGATTCGTGACATTCCGGTACTTCATACGCTTCATTTACCTGCGGTGTCGCCTGAGATTAATACTGCACTGCATGTGCTGAATCAGCAGGGTCATCCTGTTACGTTAATTACTGTATCGAATGCTTGTGCTCATACCTACCAGGAGTACACTCCGATAGATCGTGTTATCTACAATGGGCTTAATCTGGACGCTATTCCCTTTTCGCCTAAACCTTCAAAAGAAGCGCCATTGCTCTTTGCCGGGCGTATCGCACCTGAAAAAGGTGTTGAAGAGGCTATCGAGATTGCTGCAATAGCGGGCCATCGTCTGTTGATTGCAGGTGGGATCTATGATCGTTGCTACTACGAAGAACGGATTGAGCCCAGGCTTGAAGCAACCGGAGAGCGCGTTACTTACCTGGGACAATTGGAACGGCTGGCCCTATGGAAGATTATGGGCCAATCGCTTGGATTGCTCTTCCCTGTCGAATGGGATGAACCTTTCGGCCTGGCGGCAGTTGAATCGATGGCGACAGGTACTCCTGTAATCGCCTATCGACGTGGAGCATTGGAAGAAATCATTCGTCACGGAGAAACTGGTTTCCTGGTAGAAGAAGGTGAACGCGCCCATGCAGCAGCCTTAGTCGATGACCTTTTCGATATCCCTCGCGCTCACTGCCGAGCCTATGTCGAATCGAACTTTGCACTCGATGAAATGATCGATGCATACGAGCGTGCTTATAGGGAAGCAATCAAAGCCCACTTGTAGGAATTCAGGAATACAGATTGAAGATACAACAACGTTTATCAACGATCCTGGCTAAAAGCCCTCGTGGCCTTGCATTTGATATTGATGGCACTCTGAGTCCTATCGCGCCAACGCCTGATGAGGCAAGGATCTATCCTGGTGTGCTGTCTTTATTGGAACAAGCTCAAAAGTATGCTCACGTCGCGATACTGACAGGCCGCTCGATAGAGGACGGCGCGAACATGGTCAAGCTAGATGGCCTGACCTATATTGGCACTCACGGCCTCGAGTGGAGTGAAGGCTTACCCTGGTTGCATCCTGTAGAGATTACACCAGAGGCTCTGAATTATTATGAGCCAGGAAAATACTTGCTAGATCTGGTTGAACAACATCTCTCAGAATTGCCAGGAGTGATTGTACAGCGTAAACGAATTGGTGGATCGATCCACTATCGTCTTGCACCTGACCCTATCGAGACCCGACAAAATCTCCTATCACTACTAGAGAAGCCTGCCAGGCAGGTCAATATGAGTCTCAGCGAAGGAAAGCTCATTGTAGAGATACGCGTACCCTTACCAGTACATAAAGGACGGGCGATCCGCGAATACATGGAGCGTTACAACTTGAACGCAGTCGTTTTTGCAGGAGATGATCGCACTGATCTGGATGCTTTCATAGAGATCACAAGAATGCGCACTGAAGGAATAGCAACTCTCTCGATTGTAGTAAGGCATCACGATACATTGCCTGAATTGTTGGCACAGGCCGATATTGTCGTCCAGGAAGTACCAGGCATGGTGGAATTATTTCGTGAAATGGTAGCAATACTCGAAAACAATCAATGAAATTGATGTGTCCAGACATTTGGTTACTTACATTGGCCTGGCATAGCTGTGCAAACTTGGCACAAAGAAACTTACGCCGTAGTAGGTGAATAAGGTAGCGGCAAAGCCTAGTGTCAATAACCAGGCGGCTCGCTTACCATGCCATCCGCGAATGCCTCGTGCATGCAGGTAGATGGCGTAGATCAACCAGGTGACCAGCGCTGATGTTTCCTTGGGATCCCAACTCCAATAATGACCCCATGCGTAATTCGCCCAATAAGCTCCAAGGATCAGTGTCAGAGCAAGCAGGGGGAAACCAACGATTACAGCTTTATATGCCAGTTCGTCGGCTGCTTCCGCTGAAGGAAGCCAGGCAAATCGCTGTCCTTCGCCATTTTGAATGAGTACAATCAAAGCTGCGCCGAAGGAGACGCTAAATAGCGCATAAGCGAAGATAGCCATCGAAACGTGGACGGTCAGAATTGGTTGATCTTGCAGGGCAGGTATCAGTTGCTGGGTTCCATTGATCATGTTAAACGTAATGCCGAGGTAAATCGCAATACCGATTGTGATAAGAGCCAGTAGACACACGTATAGACCCCACGCTCGTACGCGCTCGTGAAAGCGTGCCTCGAAAATCAGGTAACATAATAGGAGCGCGAAAGTGAAGCTCAAGCTAAACTCGTACAGATTGCTCCACGGGGCGTGTTGTACTACGATGGTACGGAATAATTGTGACATAAAAAGCATGAAGACAACGAACCAGCCCAAGGTTGTACCAATGCGCCC
>DATMNR010000217.1:0-4266 GCA_035568795.1 Ktedonobacteraceae bacterium | reverse complement strand
TTTTTATGATCGCCTGGTCGATACGCTTCTCGCTCACGGCATTAGTCCTGTTGCAACACTCTACCATTGGGATTTGCCCGTGACTTTACAGGATCAAGGTGGATGGCTCAATCGTGATACAGCCTCTGCTTTCGCTGATTATGCCGAGATAGTTGCGCGACGTCTGGGTGATCGTGTTGACTGGTGGCTCACACAGAACGAACCCTGGTGTTCGGCCTACCTTGGTTATGCTGATGGTATCCACGCTCCTGGCATTCACGATAAAAATTTGGCCGTGGTTGTTGGCCATCATGTCCTGCTCGCGCATGGTCTAGCTGTGCCACGCCTGCGTAAGCATCTCTCTCCTAAGGCTCAGGTGGGTATAGCCATTGACTTCTATCCTGTCTATGCCGCGGATGACCGTCCCGAAACCCTTCTCGCGATCAAACGTGCCGATACCTTCCGCAATCGCTGGTTTCTCGACCCTATCTTTCGAGGACACTATCCCGAAGATCTTTTTACCGATTTGAAAGTAGAGCCTCCACCTATTCTTGAAGATGATTTTTCAATCATCTCCGTCCCAATTGACTTCCTTGGCGTAAACTACTACTCACGCATGATAGTGCGCGGCCGCGAAAATGGTAAGACCACAACTGGACAAATGGGGCATGCTGAAAGCTATGAAGCAGTGGAGCGTATTCCAGGCGCATCATACACTGAAATGGGCTGGGAGGTCTTTCCTGATGGCCTGACCAACATCCTCACGCGCATTGACCGAGAATATGCTCCAAAAGCTATGGTTGTTACTGAAAGTGGCGCTGCCTTCAACGATGACTGGGACGGTGATGGCACCGTTCACGACCAGCAGCGCATTGATTTCCTGCGTGCGCATATTCAAACCGTTGCACAGGTCGTTCGTCAGGGTGTGCCTATCGAGGGCTACTTTGTCTGGTCATTCCTGGATAACTTTGAGTGGGCTGAGGGCTACCGCAAGCGTTTCGGCCTGGTCTATGTCGATTATCCTACCCAACGCCGCATCATCAAAGATAGTGGTCGCTGGTATGCCTCATTCGTTGCCTCCCAAAGCGAAGCGCATACTTAGTATATTAAGAGCATGGTTTAGTGATACTCACTGAAAGCTACGAAACCCTACCTATTTTGGGACCCATCAGCCAGGGCGTCTAGCGCCCTGGCTACCTGACCTGGAGATTCGGTTGTCCTGAAGATGGCTTTGATATCATTTGTGAGGGGAAGTGGAACGTTGTAGCCAACAAAATACCCCCTCCATTGGTGTGTAGCGCGGAGCCAGGGAACTGTCGTGAGTGGATTGGGATCTTCAGATACGATCCAGATCGCATCCTTGTCCACTAGTACTGGCATCAATCCTTTTCTCGCGAAGCTCGCAAGGTGGATAAATAGAATGGCACGGCTGCGTCCAACAATTTGCATCCTCCAGTCAGGTCGTGCCCGTCCTCCGTCGTTTTTTTCTTTTGCCAGGATAGCCACCCCGAGCTGTGCAAGTAGTTCGATGCTACGAGATGCATTTGCTTTTCCATACTCATGCTGGTATCCTTTTGAGTGCAGGCGTTCAGCAGCTTGCCACAAGGTCATTCCCCATCGTTTGAGCGGTTCATGAGACTGTGACCAATAATAACCCTCTCGTACGTACACTCGATAGCCGATATCCGCGCAGCATTTGACTTGAGGAGTGCTGATCCATTCCCCATCCAGGAAATAAGGAAGCTTTTTGCCATCGAAGATGGAACCAGCATGCTCGACGTCGACACGCCACATACCAGGACGAATGCCATCATAAGCGCGTCCAGTTGAGGAAAACTCCGGTTCTCCTGCACCTAGCCGGATTCCTGTGCAAGCTTCAAGGTATGGTGAGATGTGTTTGTATTTGTGGAGGTATCTTTGTCGCTGTTCCACCAGCGTCAAAGGGCGCATCCAGACAAGATCATGCGCGCTCTCGATCATTGATAGAGTTTCCCCGTCTCTGCTGTGTAAGGTGTGCAGATCAATTAGTGGGGGAGATAACTCTGAAGTGGACTGATCCAGGGTAAGGTCGCTGAGCAATTGATGTGCGAGAAGATCCGGTGAATCGATCACTGGCCTTGCAAGGGTTTGATTCAGGTAGGTCACGGTTGCTAGTAGGCTTCTCGCATCGGGTAACACCCAATTCCATCCTGCATGTTCCGGGAAAACGAACGTAAGGCGACGTGCTTCCCGCTGACCATTCCCTCTTGGCAAGAGTATAGCACAAGTGGGTCTATCTGGCTCAGATGGGTTCGGATGAACAACCGCGACCCAGGAGTCATTGATGTCTTCAAAAAGGGCACATGTAGCACTTTGTGATAGGGTAGTATTTGGCAGTATCCATACCTCGCTTAGCCCTAATTGCCAGAGATGTTCAAGTAGTCCACTAAGATTATCGGCATCTACTGGAACCAGGTTCGAGCGCAGCACTTGCTTTCCCTGGACAACGTCAACCAGGAGTACTTCAGTGTTAGTAAGAACTCCAATTCTATTCGGATTTGAGTTCAACATGCTAAAGTCGGTGTTTGCTATGTTAATCATGTAGAGAACAATTCTCACCGCGTTAGGAAAAAACGGCAGTGTGATTAGTACCCCAAATGTGATGTGCCAAGAGAATGTGTAGATAGTCACATTCAATAGTTTTTTCTGCTTTTTTGCATAGGATTTCTAGCTTGACATCTGTTCTATTTACAAACATAATTGGGAACATGCTTACGTGAATTTAGACGACGAACAATAGATTTTGAGAAGCTACTCCCTCTCTAGAAGGAATGAGAGTGTCAGGAACCCAATCCCCTCAAAGGGGATGGGCTTGTGTGAACAAGCTCACCTGACCAGACTCAGCTCGAAAGAGCTACGTTACGAGCGAAATAGGTACGTTGGGATGCGTCGCCAGTTCCAGCCGCTACGGTAACAGGTTAAACAGAAGAGATTTGGATAATGGCAAAAAGAGATAAACAAGAGTACTTCAGACAATACTATCAGAACAATTCTGCCTACTTCAAAGAACATACCCGTAGAAGGGAACGAGAAATAAAGGAGTTTATTCGGCAACAAAAGGTGGGCTTGTCATGTAAGCAGTGTGGGAATACTGATATTCGAGTCTTAGACTTCCATCATACTGATAGAAGTGTCAAAGAAGGCTCAATAGAACATATGGTGAAGGGAGCGTGGAACAAAGAACGCATCTTGCAAGAAATTGCTAAATGTGAGGTTCTTTGTGCGAACTGCCATAGGATATTGCACTGGGAAGAGTGCAATAAGGGTTAACTCAGTGCTTGTTACGCTAAACCGTTCAGTAACCTTGTCATAGAGAGGAACCAGAACAGAATGACAGGTCATGTTAATCAAGAGTTCTTTTCCATCTGGAATCCTGAAATGGCTTATGTTCTTGGTTTCTGGTTTGCTGATGGATGGATGACTCAACCTGGTAATGATGCCTTTATCTGTTATGTGAGCAAAGATAGAGAACATTTAGAACTTATAAGAAACGCCATGCAATCAGAACATGTCATTCATTCACAAGGGGAGGGGTATTTTCGTTTGCCGATTGGGAGCAAGCGACTATGGAATGACTTAGCAAAACTTGGAGGGATGCCCGCAAAATCTCTGGTTGCTCAGATGCCGTCTGTTCCCCGGGAATGTTTACGTCATTTCATTCGTGGGTTTGTTGATGGTGATGGTTCGCTTTATTGGGATACGACACAAAGAAGAACACTCAGGATAAACATAGTGGGAGGTCTCTTATTTCTTGAGAAACTTGCCCAAGTTATTCACCAGGAAACGGAGGTAGGTATCGCCAAGATTAGAACGCATAAAAGTAAAACTCCTTTTCTTGCCTATTCTGGTATCAAAGCGCAAGTTCTCGCAAAGTGGCTGTATATCCCCGGTGAGTTGATGCTGGAGCGCAAGGGTACTCTTGCCCAAGAGTTCGGAACGTGGGAACTCTCAAAGTTCGGGTGGAAGAGTCAAGCAGTAATGACAACTCGAATGCGAGAGATACTGGAATGGTAGGCGAACATTACCCGGCGCTTGCCGGAGGCTCGAAGGAGCAAGGCATGTCACACGTGTTTGTACTTGATACACAGAAGCAACCATTACCCCCGGTCCATCCTGGCCGAGCACGATGGTTCCTTCATACAAGAAAAGCCGCAGTGTTCAAGCGCTATCCATTCACCATCATCCTTCTGAGTGCGGTAGAGTCGACACAGGTGCAGCCCTTACGCATCAAGCTAGACCCCGGTTCCC
>DATMNR010000216.1:0-4816 GCA_035568795.1 Ktedonobacteraceae bacterium | reverse complement strand
GGCGTACTGGGGAAGAGCAGGTTTATCATCTCCCAGAGCGCTGTCCGATCTGCGATACGCCATTGGTTAAGAATGAGGCAGAGGCAATGGCTTATTGTCCCAATCTACAATGCCCGGCACGCAATCTTGAAGGTATCATCCATTTTGCCTCAAAGGGTGCGATGGACATTGAAACCCTCGGCGAAAAAATGTGCGCGCAACTGGTAGAGGCAGGCTATATCAAGAGTGTGTCAGACTTCTACAGCCTGACACGCGAGCAATTACTCGAACTCGAAGGTATCAAGGAGAAAAGTGCCGATAATATATTAAATGGTATCGAGGCTAGCAAACATCGTCCACTGTGGCGGCTTTTGTTCGGTCTTAACATTCGTTACGTCGGTGAGAAGACAGCACAAGTCTTAACGCACGCATTTGACAGCATAGACAAGCTCCTGTCTGCCAGCGAGGAGGAAATCACTTCAGTACCCGGCATCGGGCCAGTTGCAGGGCAGAGTATATACGGTTGGTTGCAAGACGAGCAGAATCGAGCATTGATCGAACGCTTACGGCAAGCTGGTCTAAACATACAGGAAGAAAAGAAGACAATTGAGGGACCACTTGCAGGTCAGTCTTTTCTTCTAACTGGCCGACTCACCAGTATGACACGACCCATGGCGGAAGAGAAGATTATTCGGCTTGGCGGTACGATTGCCACGGGTGTAAGTAAAACGCTCAGTCACTTAATTGTTGGTGAGGATGCAGGTTCCAAGCTAGCAAAAGCACAAAAGGCTGGTGTTCCTATACACGATGAGCAATGGCTGATTGATTTGTTGAAGGAATTTCAGGAATACCAATAAAGATTTGGTGGAGAGATGATGCGATGACGCAATCATCAATGGCTCCTCGCTCAAACCTGGTATGCTGACCGTATGGAGTTGGAGTGGAGGCGCAAAACCGAAGATGAAATTGATGCACTCTTGCAAGAATGAGGCTTTATGTTAGGGCCATTTAAAAGTCGGTTTTTCTCTACTGATGCGAGCTACACTATGCGTAATTTAGACGACGATCAATCGCAGAGAGTTGCTCGATCGCTAACCCCCACTTGAGGATAAGCTGTTGATAGGTACCAGCAGCTTTCAACTGATTGTAAGCCGTTTGAATAGCATTGAACATCGAAGAATCGCTTTTTCGCACGGCAATACCTTCGGGACCAGCACCAAAGACTGAACCCCCAACTTCAAATTGACTGGGATTATTTTTGACGTAGTAGTCTGTAACTGGCGAGTCCTGGTAGGTTGCAACAACGTGGTTATTAGCCAGCAGTTCAATCACTGCCGTTTGATCTTGCAGGGCAATTATATTGATAGCAGGTTTATCCTGTTCTAAGCAATTATCACTGGAACTCTGCAAGACGCCCTCCTCTATGGTGCCGTCCTGCACTCCCACGGCCAGGCCACACAAGTCGTCCGTGCTTTGGATGTTCTTAGGATTGCCTTTCTGCACAAGCAGAGGTTCACCAGCATTGAGATAAGACACGAAATCGGCTTTCTTTTGCCGATCAGGCGTAATGCTGATTGCCGAGATGGCGACGTCGAAACGCCTGGCCGCCAGGTCATCAATGATTGTATCAAACTTTGTGGTAACAATATTTGCCTTTAAGCCCATACGCTGAGCAATGGCTGTAATGAGATCAACGTCAAAACCGACAGGCTGGTTAGTCGTGCTATCGATATACTCCTGTGGCGGATAAGTGGTATCACTGCCAACTGTTAAAACTCCAGGAGTGATAAGATCGGTTATGAAATTTGTAGTAGAGGTAGAGGAATTATTTGTAGGATTGCTCCCATTGGTAGACGTATTGGTACTGCTACTGCCACATGCAGAAAGTAACAAAGATAACACAACAATACCCCCCAGTAGCAGCATAGCAAGCGAAGAACGGCGTCCTCGCTTCTTGAAAAATACAGGCGTCATACAGATATACTCCACTAAATGAAATAGAAGGTTGCGAAGTCAGGCCTAGTGTAGCACAGCCATTGAAAGGATGGCAAGCAGACTAAATTCAGAAGCCAAGTTTTATAAGTGGCCCCCTGATGGAGAATCAGCTATGTGTGTTGTCAATATCATCCTCACTTGGTAGATCAGCAATTGAGAATGTCTCTGAATACGGCAATTGGTTTATTTGTCACATCGGTCAGGTTTCACTCGTCATAACTATGACGAAACGCAACGAAGGAATAAGATCGATGAACGAACACATCATCCACTAGCAGGTTTTCGATGGCCGCTCGAAACAGCGGTTCAGGACTGGCCTGGGCGATGGTGCAGATCTCTGCAAAAAAGTGTTCTGGGTCGTAGAGAGGAAGAACAGTTTGGAATGCACTGTGGGTGAGTGGCCACCGACCATCGACACGTGCAGCCTGCTCACGCAACGTTTGCTTGCCATAAATATCCACCTCTGCCTTCCATGCCGCTGTACACCATTCATAGCGCTGCTCATACTGATTGGCCTGAAGTACCCCAAACATCTCTATATCAGAAAAGGGACCATCTTCTTCTCGTGCTAGCGAGCCATAGAGACCAATCGCGACCACCTCCGGGTGGAAACGCTCCTTCAGCCGTTCGGCAATCTCGTGGGCAATGGCCATCCGTTGTGTATGTTGCAGTGCTTGTGGTCCCCAGGCAAGCATTGTATTTTTCTCCTGGCGCGAGCGCCTGTACGTTTTTCCTCACTCTAGCATACCGATTAGGCAGCCGAGAAGAAGCGTTGTTACAAGTAGGAAAGCCCGGAAGGCCATATGTTTGCCGTTTGATCAATCTCAAGCGACTGAAATGTCCTTCCACAGGCTGGTCGCAAATCTGCCAATCTCATATATATTTATACAGATCAGTGGAAGAGATAGTATTTGTCATTTGTATTACATCAAGAGAAAAATTGGATGTGTCAGAACCTCGCGCTCAAATTCCTCGAGTGATGAGTCCATGGTGACGTTCAGGTAAGGGAGGACGAAGAGAGAGCGGTACCCGCGAAAGATCGCATATGGCGCGTCGCCCTGGCTGATCCACGTGATTTCCTCGGTCCAAAGCAGAGCTGCACGCTCGCGCCCGGTGTAGAATGGCGACTCGCGCCAGGCGTTAAGTTCGTGGAGGCGCTGCTCACTTTCGCCCATAGCGCGGGCATCCTTGCTATGCATATCGATGCAGTATGCGCAGCCATTGATCTGCGAGGCACGCATCTTGACCAGTTCTAGCAGCAAAGGTTCCAGACCACAATCATCGACATAGTCTTGTAATGCCGCTATGGCCCTGTAGCCACGAGGAGCAGCTTTGGCATATTTCACCCGTTCATCCATTGAATTGAGCTCTTTTCTATGAATTTTGAATCAAGGGATGCTATCCTCAACAGAGTGAAAAAACTAGCAGTAGCACTCAAACATCTCTGACCTCTGTTTTGCTTTCCTCACTGCCGTTTTGATCCGGTGACATACTGCCCTTACACATACTTCATCTCGAGATAGCGCCCACGCAATGCATTCACCTGCTCTTTCACGTTCTTCCCGCGAATGGCATCGTGCATCAATTGGGCCAGTTCACCCATAGCTCGCTCATCCATGCCGAAACGTGTCATTTCTGGCACGCCAATACGCAACCCCGAGGGGTTACGTGGATCGGCATCACCGGGCACCATATTGTAGTTGACAATGATATCGTTCGCCTCTAAGCGTTTGGCTACCTCGACACCTCCACCCCATTGTGAGACATTTACTGCGATCATATGACTTTTTGTATAGCCAAATTCGCGAGCTTCAACGGGTGTGCCGAGTTCGTCCAGACAGCGACCTAGCGCCTGGGCATTACGCACAATTTGTGATGCATATGCGCGGCCAAACTGCTTCATCTCACGCGTAGCAACAATTAGAGCTGGCAAAGTGAACAGGTGATGGTTGCTGGAAGAACCAGGAAACACCCCACGATCAGCAGCAGGCCAGTATTTTTTCTCATCCTCTGGTTCCATATTGGCTAGAATAACCCCCCGCTGGGGACCTGGGAAGGTCTTGTGAACACTGGCAGTCATCCATGTCGCTCCTTCTTGCAATGGTGACTGAAACTCTCCTCCTGCAATCAGACCAAGCACATGCGCTCCATCATAGAGCAAGGGGATATCTTTGGTTTTGCAGTAAGCTGCTACTTCAGCGACGGGTTCAGGAAAAAGGAACAGACTTTTGCCCATGACGACAAGCTGGGGGGAGACCTGGTCAATGAGTTCAATGGTTTTTTTACCATCGATATGGTAATGATCTTCGGTAAGCGGCAAATAATGGAGATTGATTGAGTTGGGACTACCTAACTTGAGCGATTGGCCTCGCATTTGAATACGCCGACCAAAGACTCCTACAGCACCGTGGCTAATATGTCCACCTGCATCGGTTGAGTTAGCTACTATAGTATCTCCGCCTCGTAGCCAGCCCAGAGCAATAGCAGTATTGGCAGCATTGCCACTGATTGGACGTACATCCGCTTGACGGGCATTGAAAAGTTCGAGAATCTCTGTGGTAGCCATGCGCTCGATTTCGTCAATAAAGCGGGTTCCCTGGTAATAACGATTCGTTTTATCTCCTTGATTGGGGTGCCCTTCTGCATAACGACCCATAAAGTCGGAGAGCTGCACACGTTGTACAGCCTCACTGGGTGTATTTTCGCTGGCAATCAGGTTGATTGCTTTTGTCTGCCTCCAGGTATTTTGTTCTGCTATTATGTGTTCAATGTCGCTGATTTCGACTGTCATATTTCCTCCTTCGTATACACCTTATTGTTGAAATATGTAATCAAGTATAGC
>DATMNR010000215.1:0-4929 GCA_035568795.1 Ktedonobacteraceae bacterium | reverse complement strand
CGCCATTACGAGTGGACCGGGCGGCACGATCTGGTTCATTGAAGCTAATAGCAACAAGATTGGGAGTCTCATCTGATGCTGGTAGTCGTGAACTATCCTACATCAGTGATCTGAAAGATCAATCCCCTGTCAAAGCTAAGGTGCTATTGGCTCAATCTGATACAAGGCCATCTTACAATTGCCCGCTCAATTGAACAGGGCTTTCCAATGCTCGTAAAAAGGGGATTGCAAAGGGCGGCTAGCCCTTTGCCGGAGCGCGAGGTGTCCTCGCACCTCCTCTTCTCCCAGCCGCCGCAGGCGGCAAAAGGGAACATTGGAAAGCCCTGTCAATTGAAAGCATAGCTTGCTATAGCATATGCGCATAATGTACATTAACAAGAGCCGCGCAAGCCTTAGCGGGAATTATCAAGGGATCGGGAGTCTCAATAACAATCAATTTCAGACTCTCGAGAGGATAACATCTGAATGAAGAAACATATTGAACGATTGCGAGGTATGCATGATCGTTTACCAGAAACGTATCAACAACAGCGTTGGGTGATGGATAGATTGAGTGCATTCCTGGCCCAGGCGGGCTATAACGCGGTAGATCCCCCCATTTTGGAGCGTAGCGAGCTTTTTCAATCCAGCTTTGGGCAAGAGCTTTGGCAAAACCTTTACACCTTTCGCTTGCACCATCGCGATCTTTGTATGCGCCCTGAGTTCACAGCATCGATCTGTCGACTTTATCTCGATCATTATCAACAGCAGACCTTGCCATTACGCTTCCAATATGCGGGTCCAGTTTTCCGCTATGAAACACCTGGACGAGGCCGCTATCGTCAACATACCCAACTCGGAGTGGAAATGTTTGGCGGCCACATCATATCTGCTGATGCCGAAATCCTACAACTGGCATGCGAAGCGCTTAATAAATTGCAGATTACGTCGTACCGCCTTGAATTGGGGCATATTGGAGTTGTGAGCGGTTTTATCAATCGATTGCAACTTGATAATCACGCTGCTCGTTTATTACTAAGCTTGATGGAGCAGATTAGTAGATCTGATGAAGGCGAACAAATTGCACAGGCGCGACTTGAAGCTCTTTATCCGGAAAACGGGTCAAGCGAGAACGTAATGAGCAGGACCTCTATGGGTACAACATCCGTTGGAGATGCAAATTTACTTGCTTCGATTTTGAGTAGCATAAGCGTCACATTTGGGAGTGACGATGCCCAACACGAGGTTGTTGAGCGGTTTCTCTGGAAATTGGAACGCAGTGAGCAACGCAGGCGCATACTCAATGCGTTAGAATTTTTACGTGCCCTTCATGCTATATCAGGTTCACCTCCAGAGGTTTTTGGAGCGCTTCGTGATTTATTAGGGCGCTACGAGCTTGATCCCAAACCGCTAGCAGATTTGGAGCAATTGGTTGGTGTCATCGAGCAGAGTGCTGTTACAAGTCAACAAATTGTACTCAATCTGGCTCTTGGGCGAGGCGTTAGCTACTATACAGGCCTTGTCTTTGAGATTCATGCCCAGGATGAAGATGGTTTTGACATGCAGCTTTGTGGAGGAGGCCGTTATGATAACCTGTTACGTGCTGTTGGAGGTACACGCGACATCAATGCATGCGGGTTTGCATTCGGCATAGAGCGTTTGCTTCCATTGATACCTAACAGCCATCTCCCAGTGGTTGAGAAAACACAGGCTCTCATCATACCTGTAAACCTGCAAAATATACCTTACGCTTTAAGAGTAGCAAAGGTTGCTCGTGAAGTCGGATTACGCGTAGAGGTCGATGTGACCGAGCATGGCGTAGGTGCAGGATTGAAACTTGCGACAAAGAAAGAAACCCCATGGGCACTAATTGTGGGGGAGGACGAACAGCAGACGAATAGGGTTACACTTCATCATCTCGTAACGGGAGAAGAAATCGTCGTAGACATTCATTCGTTTGCACACCAGATCTCAGTTGAGGAACAGCCTGTATGAATTCAACATCTGTTATACGCCTGGCACTACCTGGAAAAGGTACGCTGGAATCAGCAACCCTGGCATTTCTCACTGAGTGCGGTATGAAAGTCAACCGCAATAATCCGCGCCAGTATCTTGCAAGTGTGAGCAGTATGCCGGATCTGGAGGTAGTCTTTCAGCGTGCCACTGATATACCATTGCTAGTACAAGATGGTGATGCTACATTCGGCATTACTGGTTATGATATCCTGGCAGAGTATAGAGGAACCGCTGAAACAGAGGGTGAAGAAGATGATCATGATGATGATATCATGATACTTGAGCAAGACCTGGGATATGGGAATTGCCGCCTTGTTGTAGCTGTCCCAGAAAATTGGATCGATATAAGTACCTGTGCTGATCTGTGGCACCTATCAGGCTATTACTTAGCCCATAAGAAGCGAGGACTGCGCATTGCTACGAAGTATCCCGTCCTGACAGGGCAATTTCTTCGCCAACATGGTATTACGCACTGCAAAATTATTTCTCCTCATGGAGCTTTAGAGGCTGCACCATTAACCAACACAGCGGATCTGATAGTTGATCTCACGGAGACAGGAACCACACTGCGTGAAAACCACTTGAAGCTACTAGAAGATGGTGTTGTGATGCGTTCACAGGCTTGCTTGATAGGCAATACACGACTTCTAGGGGAGAACAAACAAGCGTTAAATCTGGCATCAATATTGCTAGAGCTTATCGAGGCGCGTAAGCAGGCTCGAAATCGATCCATACTCACTGCTCATTTACAAACAAACACCCCGGAGGAAATGCAAGATAACTTCACACGTCTGAATCAACGTTTGAATCGATTGGTTTCGGGTTTAGAATTTCAGGCTTCACGTACAGAAAGAGACAATACAACCAATCCATGCCGGTATACAATTTCTGGTGTCACAAATGTAGGAGGTTCTGCTAGTGATTTCTTAGAAATTGTTGTAGTCTTGCGTAGCGCGGGAGCGCTACATATCAACATCACTCCGTTGACTTATCGCTTTGAGAATGAGTCTTCGAGTGTACGTACACTGAAAAAACGTCTAAAGAGAAAACATTGAATGATCTAATTATTTTCGATCTTGATGGAGTCATAACCAGTGAAGAAGCCTACTGGGATGCAGCAGGGTTGACATTGCATGAGTTACTTTATAGTCCACGTTATTGGGATTTAGACAGCAGTAAGTTGAGTGCGGATGGACAGTATCATACAGCTAAAACAGCTCAGGAATGTCGCCTTATCAGTCGTGCTGTCTTTCCTGAATCCGAAATTCTGGCTCTAAAAGGTCGTTCCATTAATTCAAACTGGGATACGTGTTATGTTACTGTTTGCTTGCATCTCATTGCATTGCTTAGATTATTACCGAATTACTCTTCTATTCTTCCATTAATACCATGGGATGAGGTCTGGTTAGCTGAATTCAGGGAGTTGATAGGAAGTATTAAAGGATTTGGAAATTTTTCTGCGGTAACTGTGTCGAAGCAACTTAAGCTCCCCGCAATGGATCTGGAAACGGTTTTCGGTGATCCTATTTTTCATGGTTATATTGGACTTGAACTTATTAACTGCCTTGATGCTTTTGCGAGCGAAGAATTGGATCAACCAATTGGAAATGTATTTTCGCGTCATAGTCCATTCTGGGCATTTTGCCGGAACATTTTTCAGGAGTGGTATCTTGGGGATGCTCTTTACAATGATACGTATATGCATGCTCCAATTCAATCTGGTAAACCAGGATGTATCTCTTACGAGAAGCCGCTTTTACCTTTAGAGCAGATACATAACTCGCTAGAGATACTTCGTGCTCAAGGATATATGCTAGGCTTCGCAACAGGTCGGGTATACAAGGAAGCTACATACCCGCTTAAAATGTATGGACTACTTGAGTACTTTAATGAACAACACATCTCAACCTACGATGATGTAGAACGCGCCGAAGCTGAATTGCGTAATCTTGGCGATCAAACGCTTTTAAGCAAGCCACACCCATTCCCATTTTTGGTAGCGAAAGATAGAAATCTCACGGATAACGATAACAAGCCTCAGGGTTTTATAGTTGTTGGAGACTCAACGAGTGACATTCTCGGAGGACGCGCAGCGGGAGCGATAACTGTAGCAGTAATGACGGGAGCACGCACACCTGAAGCGCGTAGACTGCTCGCACAAAGTAATCCAGATTTCGTCATTGAAGATATGACGAAGCTTCCAGAATTGTTAGAACATCTCGATAGTCTGGCTACCATCCAGCATATGCAATTTCAAGAGCGTGAGAAGGCTGAATTGCTTCTGCAACGCTGGCTAGCACGGTATATGAATGTGCTGGCTGAGAGTGTTACTCTGACACCAAAAGCGGTTTCTTTGAATTCATTCAATGGGTTTTACCGTAGTGATGGTGAGGAATATTTCTTCAAAACACATATTGAAGAGCAAGGTATATTGGAAGAATATTACAATGCAGAGCAGTTATACCAGGCAGGTTACAACATCGTAAGACCATTGCGAACGATTCACGCAGGCGGACAGCAGATGGTCATCTATCCAGTTGTGCATTGGCCCGTCATGTTTGATCTCATGCGAGCAGTTGAGATGGGCAATGCAGAAGAGTATTCATGCGATGTACTTGTTTCTGCTGAGAAACACGAAAGCGCTCGATTGCTCGATATTTATCAAGCAACGTTTACCCAAAGTTCGGCAGTTGAGCATGCGCGTGCTCCTATTCATCAACTTTACTGGCACCGTCTGGTGGGAGGACGTTTCAAAAGTTATTACGAAGGGAAACATATTCAATACCCGCAAGGTACTTATGCACAGGAGGGCAGCATTTCTTTCAATGAATTACTTTCGTTGCGTTGGGTTATCAACGGAGTATCACAGCAAAAAACATTAGGAGAATTAGTTGAGCGCGCTAAAGTTGTACTCGATCCTGCGCAGGATGCTTT
>DATMNR010000214.1:0-9453 GCA_035568795.1 Ktedonobacteraceae bacterium | reverse complement strand
CGTTCACTTCGAGGGCACGCGCCAAACGATCCAGAACGTCGAGAGAGGCATTATAATAAGGGTTACTGCACATTCTCTGAATCGTGGTTAATGACACCTCAGATAGACGTGATAACTTCATCTGGGATATTTCCTTTTGAGTCAACACTTCCCGTAACTTTAACCGAATCATTTAACCTCACACAAGAATTCAACGTTACCCACATACTACCATCAATCTCATAATTGATGATACGTCATATATGACGTATCATATCCGTATAATAAGCGTATATGAAACATCATAAAAGAAGGATGAGGTGTGCTTGTACTTGATCCGATTACTGTGGAGCCAGAGAGAACATATAGGATGAGAACATACCGCTGGTTCACGTGTCCCTGGCCTGTAGCGGCGTCTCGTTGATAGCATGGCTAGAAAGGACGTTTCATGGCAAAGTTAGTAAGCAACGGTTTTTTTACTGCTCTAGGTGCGAACGATCTGAGTTGACAAGAGCAGATTTCTATGTGGACAACAGTAAGCGCCACAGCCTCTCAAATCTCTGTAAGCGATGTGAGAGCGAACGTACCAAGAAACCCAAACACGATCACTATCTGCGGTCAGAGAGGCATCAACTGTCATTAAGGCGCCAAACAAAGCGGCGTTACTACCTCAAGAACAGAGAGGAAATCATGGTCAAGTCTAGGGCTTACAAACGGCGAGAACCTGGAAGGATACGTGGTTACCTGCTTAAACGTAAATACCATCTAACGAGTGAGGAACGAACAGAGATGATTGAGGAACAGCAGGGAATGTGTGAGATTTGTGGGGAATACCATGGTGATGACCTGTTCGTCGACCACGACCACACAACAGGACGTGTGCGAGCGATGCTATGTAGGCACTGTAACTCAGGTTTGGGTTTCTTCAAGGATGATCCAGATTTACTCCAGATTGCAGTCGAGTACCTGAGAACGTATGCTATTGAAGGAGACGAATAATACCCCGTTGAGTACCGTAAGGAAGCATATCTACTCCCTAACCAGGATCGGGGTGTTATAGAAGGGCTAATGGAACGTGCCACTACAGTGGAGGGTCAGGTAAGACCGAAGGCAAATGGGGAGGTGTCTTTCACAAGATTGTAATGAAAAGGATAAAATACCCATCGGTATTGACAGCTTAGTGGCATTAATTGTACACTCCAAACAGAGAAAGTTACCTTTTGTATCGAGTGTGTTTTGTGGTTTCCATTGCAAGACGTACAGAGTTGATTTATGAGGTTATCGATTACGAAGGAAGCACGGATGGGAAACGAAACTATTTAGAACGCACTCTCTGAACTGGGTTTTGGAGGGATGGCTGAGTGGTCTATAGCGGCTGTCTTGAAAACAGTTAGGTGAAAGCCTCGGGGGTTCGAATCCCTCTCCCTCCGTAATGGCAATGACGCCTGTGGTATCGTCGTAATTGTATCGCAGTGTTTGTAGTGGGCTCTTGCGCTGGTATAAATAACCGATGTGGCTTAAGGAAGATCGGGACAGTATTAGTGTAGAGTCGTTCTTGGACGGCGGTGAAGTATTGTGTCATTCATAGGTACGTTAGAACAGATTAGCCTGTCGACAATCTTGCTGAAAATTGAGGGGGAGGCAAAAAGCGGAGTCCTAATTATCAAGCAAGAAGCACAGTGGGTAGAACTCTCATTTCGTCAGGGACAGTTGATGTGTATTGGACCTGTACGGTCTAATAAAACTCTAGGGGATAGGCTTCTTCAGGCAGGAATTATTTCGCAGAGAGCTCTTCAAGAAATATCATCTACACCAGGCACATCTCTTCAAAACGAAACTCGCACTGTTATCTCCCTAATTGATCTTGGATATCTCAATCAGGATAGTCTCTACATATGGGCTACACAAGAGGCTACAAGGGTTTTGCAAGTACTTCTTAGTTGGACTACCGGTGAAATTTATTTTGAGGAGGGTTTGCAATCTCCTCCTGATCGACTCTTGATAGCACTTACTGTTTCGTCTCTGGTACCTCTGCAAACGTTAGTAACTCATTCGCAATCTGCTAACATCGATGCTTCTTCTGTATATCAACAAAATCAATCGAAATTTAGAGCAGATTCAGCTCGTATTCCTGATGCTTTGACACTGTATGATCCTTCGCAGTTTTATGGCGCTTCTGCTCATTCATCTCCTTCGAATTCAATGGACTTTAGCGAAGGATATGCGACTGATGCAGTGGGAAATACTGATGCTTTAACTTATCAAGCAACACCAATGAGCATGCCGGAGCGATTAACCGAACCTCTAACTCCGAGGCGCATCAATACCGCATTTATGCAACCACAAATGGTGTTGAATCCGACAGACCTATCTGTACTCCGTGATCGAAATTTGCGTGTCCAACTTACGCCAGAACAGTGGTGTGTCTTTACGATTGCCGACGGTAAAACTACTTTACAAATGGCCTGCCAGCAATTGGTAATGTCTCGCGAGCTAGTATGCCAGGTAGCAGGCGAGCTAGTTGCGCTTAGTTTGGTCACTGTTAGCCTACCAGATTCAGGGTTGTTGCATGGCTTAAAACCTTTCCCACCAGACTTAAGTCATATTGCACAGGCTCAAGCTGGTGGTGATTATTTCTCACTTCCCCCTATTGAAACACATTCACAGTGGGGTAATGGTGGGACTGGCGCAACTTTCGTCCTTGGGAATGGTTGGGTAGTTGCTTCTTCGTCACCCCAACCCTTGCAAGCGAGCGATCTGTATAACGGCAGTGGAATGCAGTACGCCGAGGCTAATGGAATACGTTAAATGAGGTTCACTCCTCGGGCCAAGCTAACATTATTGCTTTAGCTGTACCTCCTGGTGGAATAACTGTCCCACCCTCTGGCACAATCAACAGTGCGTTCGCATTCAATAATGAGGTCATAATATTGGATCCCTGATTGCCGGTTGTGTGTGCAATCAAACGGCCATCGCGCCGTTCTACATGGGCACGTACATAGTGACGGCGCATTACGCGCTCACTAACGCCATCTTCAACAACAACATCGGCTTGAGGATGTAAAAGGTGGGCATGCCCTAGCATCTTTCGTATAACAGGTCTGCCAAAAAGCTCGAATGTTACTGCGGCTGAAACCGGGTTACCGGGAAGTCCCAACAATGGTATGGTCCCGATATGGCCAAATGCGACTGGTTTACCAGGACGCATGTTAATGCGCCAGAAGTGAATCTCTCCTTGCTCAGTCATGATATTCTTAACCAGGTCAAATTCACCGACGGAAACGCCACCCGAGGTGATGATTAGATCACATCGGATGGCTTGAGAAAATTTCTCGCGCAAACTTTCCACTGTATCACGGGCAACTCCTAGCCTTTGTGGTTCTGCACCTGCTTTTCGTACTGCAGCTTCTAGAAGATAGCTATTACTGTTGCGTATCTTCCCTGGTCGTAATGGCTCATGAACATCGACTACTTCGTCGCCTGTTCCCAATATTGCTACACGAGGTCGGCGAATTACAGGCACATCTGTCCAGCCCAGGGTTGCAAGTACCCCAATTTCCCAGGGGCCAATCTCTGTACCTCGTAACAGAACTGCTTGCCCACTACGCATATCTTCTCCGGCGGGACGAATATTATTGCCTGGAGCTACTTCCTGCATAATTTCGACCCACTCACTCTCAGGTCTATCAGAGTGTGTCAACTCTACCTGTATTACAGTGTCGGCTCCTGGCGGCACTGGCGCTCCTGTCATAATACGCATTGCTGTGCCAGGTTCTACCGGGTGGTCGGCTACATACCCTGCTGCGACGGCTCCAGTTATGCGCAGGCGTGGAGATTGCCCATCGCGTGGTTGGCTATCATGACTTAGCAAGGCAAATCCGTCCATGGCGGAATTGGCAAATGGAGGAATATCTTCCTGGGAGATTACATCTTCTGCGAGAATGTGTCCGAGTGATTCGGGTAGTGGCACCCGAATAGTAGAAAGT
Source organism: Ktedonobacteraceae bacterium (assembly GCA_035568795.1). GTDB lineage: Bacteria > Chloroflexota > Ktedonobacteria > Ktedonobacterales > Ktedonobacteraceae > DATMNR01. Next base: position 5,488 of record DATMNR010000214.1, on the reverse strand, counting down.
GGTGTAATTTCGGCAAGTATACGTTCTAGTGCTTCTTCGACACTAATCATCGGTATCCTCTCTATCTGACGGGCTTAAAGTTACGAATTTGGTGCAGACCAGACTCACGAATATGTGAAATTTCTGGTGCGTGCAAGTCCTGCCATAACATGATACTGGCTTTTGAGATATATCATATCAGATTGGACGAAGTGTTGCCTGGCGGGAGTAATGTTTCTGGGGCGATTAGCCATATGTCCCCTTGTCTACGTGAGTCGGGTCTGTTTGACGGATGTGTACTAGAGATCCTTCGCTGCGCTCAGGATGACAGCCAGGAAGTTTGTCAGCTTGAGCACAGCGAAGGATCTCTGGAGGACCTATGGGTAAAATTGTCAAGTACCTCGTACGGGATTCGAACCCGTGATCTCCGCCTTGAAAGGGCGATGTCCTGGACCACTAGACGAACGAGGCTCATTTAATGCGGAATCTGTTGTAGCGGTACGATTGTACCTTAAGGGCTGCTGCGTTGTCAAGCAAAACGGCAAATGTAAAATTCCTCTAAAATAACATGCAAATGTACTGTTGTGAGGCAATTGAGAGATGAAATTTTCCTTTCTTATGATACAATTACCCCGATTAGTCCCTTATAGAAAATAATGAGGAAACAACTATATGGCAAAAACGAAACAAAAACCTGTTTCCGCGGCTCAACGCCGTGAGCGGGAGAAGCAACAACGGCAGCAACGGCTTAGTAGCAATCAAGATAATCGGTCCCAAACGCGTAGCAAAGGCAAAAAGCAGAATCAATCTAATATGCGGCAATGGCTCCTTATAGGTGGAGTTCTGGTTGTTATTGCATTAATCATCGGTGCTTTCGTTATCCTTTCAAACCAGCAATCAGGAAGCCCAAGCGGGCCAACAAAAGCCAGTTCCCAGGTATTCAATGCAGTTACAAATGTTGATCCGACTGTACTAGCGACGGTGGGAACAGGAGGCGTACAAAATCCTTTACATCCTGTGAAGGGACCACCTCCGATTCTAGCGGGGCCGACAGGTAAACCACAATTTTTGTATATAGGCGCTGAATATTGTCCATACTGTGCGGCAGAACGTTGGGCGAGTGTAGTAGCACTCAGTCACTTTGGCACATTTGACAAGCTTTATCAGACAACTTCTTCGAGTACTGACATTTATCCCAGTACCCCGACTTTTACGTTCTACACTGGCCATTACGGAGGTCCATTTTATACAAGTAAGTACGTTGATTTTGTGCCTGTAGAAACAGAGGGGAATGTGCAGGACTCCTCAGGAAATTATGCAACTTTGCAAACACCAACTGCAGAACAAGAGAATTTGTTGAATACTTATGATGTTCCGCCATATACAACTCAATCTGGCAGTATTCCATTTATCGATATTGCAAACCAATTTATTATGGTTGGAGCAAGTTATAGCCCACAAGACCTGCAAAATTTGCAATGGCACGATATTGCTACTAATCTCTCAGATCCAACTTCAACAGTAGCAAAGGATATCCTTGGAACAGCTAATTACATGACTGCAGGTATCTGCATGACGACGCATCAGCAACCAGGTAGTGTATGCAATACAGATGTAATTCAAAAGATTGAACAGTCCCTTGGTAAATCAGCTATGGTGCCGAGTGGAACGCAACTGGCTGTTGCCGGACATTTTGATGCGGTTACGCGTCGAGAGGAAATATAGACAAGCTTACTAATGGCGATCTTTATGATCACCTGCTCGTATGAATGTTCTCGAAAAATGGATTGATATACCTGCCACCCGAGAAGCTGGCAGGTATATTTATTGACCTTGACCTGATCGAACGTCTTAACTTTACTACAGGGATGTATTACTGTTCTCAGGGCTGATTCGATTGCTTTATTATTTTCAAGGTGTTTCCGATAGATGGATGAGCTGAATGCTCAAATCTGTGTTATATATGCTACAATACCTTTCGGTATATCAGCATATGAAGAGAAGTTGAAACGTTTCTCATCAATAGATGTGTTATTCTGACAGTAAAGGGTACGAGCGATGCAAGAAACATATAATCTTATGCCAGAGACTGACGGGATCAATTTCTTTAGCGCTGACCCCGACCTGTCATTTATATTGAGGCGGCATCTGTCAGAAGGCGACTTTGAGCGAGCAGAGAAAATACTCTTTGAAATTGGGGCTGTAGCATCTCAGAAGATGGATGGCCTGGCAGTAGAAGCAAATCGTCAAGGGCCTGTCCTTATTCAGTATGATAAAAAGGGACAGCGTGTTGACGAAGTGGCTTTTCATCCTGCTTATCATGAGCTTGAACGCATCGCTTTTCAAGATTTTGCTATCGCTGCTGGCTCCCATCGGGATGGCGCACCAGGATGGCATGGTCGTATGCCTCAACCAGTCAAGTTTGCACTAGGGTATCTAGGAATGCAGGCTGAAGCTGGTGTGTTCTGTCCGGTAGCAATGACCGATGCGCTGGCTCGCGTACTAGAGCGTTATGCCAGCGAAGCGCTCAAGCGTCGTTATTTACCTCCTCTTACTGCGCTCACCATAGATGAATTGCAGCAAGGCGCCATGTTTTTAACAGAGAAGCAGGGCGGATCGGATGTTGGGCTGACCACGACTGTAGCAAAACCTCGATCAGGCATAGGTATCGGAGATGGTTTGCAGCCAGAGTGGGAACTATGGGGAGACAAATGGTTCTGCTCTAATGTTTCCGCAGATATAATTCTAACGCTAGCACGTCCTGAAGGTGCTCCAGCAGGTACTCGTGGCCTTGGACTATTCCTTGTACCTAAGAGACTGGAAGATGGTACACGCAATGCCTTTACCATTAACCGGCTCAAAGATAAACTTGGTACTCGTTCATTGGCAACCGGAGAGGTGACGCTCAATGGCGCCCAAGCGTACCAGGTAGGAGCTTTGAATCGCGGATTTGTGCAGATGACGGAGATGATAAACCTCACACGTGTATGGGCCGCAATTGGTTCGCTTGCTGCTATGCGCCGTAGCTTTCTCGAGGCATTAGTTCATACACGAGGACGTGTTGTTTTTGGACGAACATTAGCTGAACATCCGCTTATGCGTCGTCAACTGGTAGACCTGTTAATCGAGGTAGAGGGTTGCGCGGCACTTGCATTTGAAACGGCAGCAGTGCTGGAGCGCGTGGATAGTCATGGCGCAGAGGAAGATCAGCGCCTGTTACGCATTTTGACCCCATTAGGCAAATACTATATTCCTAAACGAGGCGAATATGTGACTCTAGAAGCGTTGGAAATGCGGGGAGGGAATGGTTATGTTGAGGATTGGGTTAATGCACGTTTGCTACGTGATAGTATTGTAAATGTCGTCTGGGAGGGTTCGAGTAATGTTATTGTACTCGACGTAGCAAGAGCTATGGCCAGGGAAGGAGCATCAGCCGCGCTTTTTGGTATGTTACATCAACGTTTGCAATCATGCCAACAACCTGTTGTGGTTCCTGTTGCGCGAAAGGTGCAAACATTAGTGAATAGACTCGCCGAACGGCTGCAGGAACTATCATCACTCGACACTGATAGCGCTCAACTCCCGCTGCGCGGCCTTGTTGAGCGCATGGCGCAACTGACAATTGTCACCCTGTTACTAGAACAAGCCGAGTTCGAATTGTTGCGTGGTTCAGAGGGCACAGGCAAACGGAAATGGTTGATTGCTCTGCTGTATCTGCAGCGTCATGTCCTAGTACATCCAGATGGGTGGGCGGCTGATAATGATCCAACAGTGCTCCAATACTTCGATGAACTTGTCGGTTGGCATACCATTCCTCTTGACTAAAGGTCATATTTTGCTTACTTCCCTACAATTCATCAGTTGATATTATCAAGGAGTGCAGGAGGCAAAGCTTTTTGTCGCTGCAAATGACAAAGCAAAAGGTAGTGCAGAGGACGAAGTCCTTTGTTGAGAAGCTGGTTCTTACCTCACACTTCTCGCGTCTCAAGCGCGAGAAAAACGAAAACTCTGGAGGATATTTTTGTATGTTGTTGCGTATGAAGCAACTTAAAATAGGCACATATGGAGTTTGGGCATGTATCATCATAGCTGCAGCAACATTGTTGCGCATAGTTCTTATTGCCGAAGGATGGCCGCATAGCAATGCCGATGAAGATACAATGGGCATCATGGGATTGCATATTGCTTACAATGGAGCACATCCGATTTTCTTTTATGGCCAGCATTATATGGGTTCATTAGAGGCATATATTGCAGCAGCATTTTTTCGTCTTTTCGGAGCCTCGGTGTTCACGTTACGGCTCGGTCCTGTACTCATGTTTGCCCTCTTTCTGGCTAATATGTATCTGCTAACAAGTTTACTTTATACGAAAAAACTAGCTTTGATCACACTCATGTTGCTCACCCTGGGTTCGAGTATCATGCTAAATACAGAAATAGTTGCAATTGGCGGATATCCCGAATTGCTATTTTTTGGTTCGCTTGCGCTGCTTCTTGCAATATGGCTTGTACTACCCTCGGATCAATATTCTTCTCCACGAAAGCGATTGTGGCGCTTGATTGCATATGGATGTTGGGGATTTGTAGTAGGGGTGGGGTTCTGGAGTGATTTCCTGATGCTTGCATTTATCCTGGTTTCAGGCTTACTCCTGCTAGTATTTTGCTGGCGTGAATTGCTCAATAATACGGTGTTAGCTGTAGTGATTGGTCTGCTCGTCGGCATCTTTCCTTTGATCGTATACAATCTCCATGCTTTGCCAAGGGAAAATACTTTAAATGTAATTTCAAACCTTCATTATGCCGGTACTGTACAACTAGCTAGTATCCAGGCACATAATCACATCCCGTTTGAACCTCAATTGCATGGAGCAATGTTGATAAGCTTGCCTGCGGCAACAGGAGGTATGCCTTTCTGCTACAATACAAATTTAATGCTAACGGGATATCTGAGCTTTCAAAACGTCCAGTGTCCACTGCTTGAATCGAATTTGAGTTCAGTATTCATTGCTCTTATATGGAGCATGGGCTTTATCATATTGTGGACGACCTCCATCGTCTTTACATTGAGGAATCTCTGGAACATTCATTTTCTAACGCCAGAACATCCCAGGACCCAGGAAGAAAATCAAACAATAAAACTTCAATTTGCTCGCTTGATGCTTTTATGCTCAGGCGGCCTGATCTTGCTACTCTTTATTTTGAGTCCCGCCTCAGCGGCGTTTCCCAGTAATTCACGCTATTTAGTTGGTTTATTAATTTCTACACCCGCGTTGATCGCACCTTTGATGGGTCTATCGTCTAACAAAGTATCTACGAGTACAGATGCTAGCAACGACGATCATCTGGGTAGACATAACTGGTTCACTATTAAGTCATTCAAATTTGCCCTGGGAAGAGGGATACTATTGGTCATTGGAATTGTATTGCTAGTAGGTACGATGAATGCTTTCCTAGAAATACCTACTGTTCAGGCTAATAACCGGCAACAGGATGTGCTGATAAATGGTCT
>DATMNR010000213.1:0-6305 GCA_035568795.1 Ktedonobacteraceae bacterium | reverse complement strand
TCTGTATCAATTCCTCAATCGAACTGCCAAAGTACGATTGAATGCGCGCCAACACTTCCATAATTCGTTTGCGCTGTTCTTCGTTGCTGGCTGGCGGTAAATGAATGCGGCGGCGATTCAATTGGTCAGCCAGCACTACCTGTATTTGATGTTCCTTTTCTTTTGCATCTACGTCCCCAGGCAACGCAGGAGAAAGCTCACTCGACTCATTATGAGAAGATGGGGGTTGCGAAGTGGAAATAGACATACCCATTTCTGGCATATACATAATGGTGTTTGCAAAAAGTCCTACCGCATATCCCTGGTCGAGCGCCCAATCAGCAACTGAAGCAGTTGCACAAATTGCCAGCTCCTGAAGCTCCGGTCGAATACCATACCACGCATCAAGCTGCGAGACAATGTTTAGAAATAACACCAGCGTATAGGTTGTGGTCGCCTGATAAACTTTGCTTTGCAGTTGCATTATGCGTGCTGTGGCTTTCCAATGTACGCGTCTCAGGTCATCTCCATACATATAGTCACGCACACCTACCACACGAGAAGGATCTTCTAACATGCGGCGAGGGGCTCGATTATCTCCGAAGGGATGATGCGATGGCAAACCAAAGCGGGTAATAGGAACTATTAAGGGATAGACAAGCAAGTATTGCCTGTTAGAGAGTGCTTCCTGACGACTGAGAAATCCAAACACATCACCGCTGCGTAATATCGTTGGCCCGAACATATGCACGCCTCGCGTATTGCAGAGAACAGTATATGGTCGAGTCACACGTTCATACCAACGGAGGCTAAACAGATTCTCGAGAACCACCATATTTCTGGCAGTGCTAATACGCATTTGACGTCCCTTAATGGTTAACTCCCTTGGGACGCTATCCTCAACCTCAAGCCATGGTAGCGGTAAGAGCTTGGCATTCTCAATCGCAAGAGAGAGACTAATCTCTTCTCCAAACAAAACACGTTGTTCGCTAAATTGCCGTTGATAGCGCAAATCTTGCAGGCAATATTTCGCCCAGATATCTGTAGCGGCCAGTACTAAGATTCCCAGGAATCCAATTACCAACAATAACGGTTGGCGGATAAGCAGGCCAAAGAGAATGATAGCTATACACAGATAATACCATTGCTTTTTCATGATTCGACCGGTACAGGAACGTTATGCAATACTTCCTCTATAATTTGCTCCATGACACGTCCATGCAGTCGTGTCTGGCTTGTGGAAATCATACGATGAGACAGAACAGGACGCGCTACTCGCTTAACATCATCAGGTATGACATAGAATCGGCCGTGAATGGCAGCATAGGCCTGTGAAGACCGGTAAAGTGCAAGAGTACCTCGCGGACTAACCCCCAACTCAACCCCATTATGATTGCGGGTAGCTCGCACAAGCTCAACGATGTAATTTTCAACGGCTGGCTCAACTCGCACCCTACGAATCATGTGTTGTAATTCTTGTAGACGTTCTCCAGTAAGTACAGCCTGTAGATCATCTAACGGCTGTGTTTCTTTGAAACGTTGCAGGATTAATCGTTCTTCCGAATGACTGGGATAATCAAGGCGGATGCGCATGAGGAAACGATCGATTTGTGCTTCTGGCAAGGGAAAAGTGCCTTCCAATTCAATGGGATTTTGCGTGGCAATGACAGTAAAGGGGCGAGGTAACATGACTGTTTCACGTTCTACACTGATTTGACGCTCTTCCATTGCCTCCAACAAAGCGGATTGGGTACGTGGCGTCGCACGATTGATTTCGTCAGCAAGCACAATCTGCGCGAGCAGTGGTCCAGGTCGAAATTCGAACTCACTTTTTTTCTGATTGAAAAACGTAATTCCGGTAATATCTGAGGGTAACAGATCGGGGGTGAACTGAATACGCTGAAATGTGCATCCAAGAGATTTCGCGAGCGCTTTTGCCAGAGTGGTTTTACCAATCCCCGGTACGTCCTCGAAGAGCACATGCCCCTCGCAGAGCATTGCGGCCATCAGGAGATCTATTACTTCCTCTTTACCGATCATCACGCGGCTGACATTCTGGCGAACAGCTCGCGTGGCCTCCTGAACCTGGCGGATTTCGTCAATCTGTGTCATATAAGTCCTTAAAAAGGCGTTTCAGAGTGAAGTCATTGGGAACGGCGACATGGTCAGATCTATGAAGCCTTTATGAATTATACACACATCAGATGACAAATTTCACAACATTCTACCACATGTATGATCTTGTAAGGTGAGAAGTCAACTTCTCACCTGGTTTGTATCTGCACACTTACAGTTTGAGACTTTGCCGTTTGTCCATTGGGAGCCATAGCAAGTGCATATACAAATGCCTGTACATTTTTTTGCCCAAAGCCAAAGGTATTGACGAACCATGGTATGGATGCATTGCCGTTGCTATCACTCGTTTGCGGGCCAGCAATTGAGCGACCACCCTGAGTACTATAGCGTATTACAAGTTCTACGCTTACATTTGCTTCACCTGTATTCACACCAACACTCACGTAGCTACCATTCTTGATTTGATGGGGTAGACTTGTGAATTGTACATTTAGCGTCCCATCTCCCCCAGGAGTAGGGCTTGGCTGACCTGTACTGGTAGGCTGAAGCGCAGGAGTTGGATGCATTGGGGGCTGGCTACTTTGTTGATTTGTTCCACTCCCACCACCAGGAGCTGGAAAGGTAGGACGGAGATCAACTGTCCCTGTTGGATTAGCTCCTTTCGGGACAGCTTGAGGAGTATAGCTAGAAGCAAAAAGGTTGGAATTACCTAGAAATGCAGCACTTGCCAGGGATACAAATATGACCCCCGCAACAAGAACCATTGCCATTGCAATCATGAGTACTTTATAGGCGGGATCTTTGTGCCAGTAAAATGCAAACCTGGCTTTTACTTCCTTAGGGGCAGGTTGAACCTGACGGCGGATAAGCTGTTCGGGTCTTAATTGTGCCTTCTGACCGCCATAATACATCTGCTGTTCCTCAGCAGGAGGAGCTGGTAAAACCAGCTTTTCCGACTGGGATTTCTGCTCTTGTGTATCTGGTTGGTTGATCACCGGCATCATCTCCTGTCAAATACAAAATGTTATTGCTACGGATACTGTCTCATTCAATATATTTCAGTATATGTGATCTTGTATCTCACTTGCAATTAGATGGGCCAGAAGTCAGGGTCAGATCAGTGTCTGTAGAAACAGAGAGGCCAGCTTTCTTTTGTAGAAAGCTGGCCCTTGTCTTGCGAGTGCCTGGTTACCTTCTGTCACTTCTCGATACATGAAACTGGCTCAGCCAGTCGCATCAATCTATCGACTAATGAACGTCACTCCTGGACCAGGAGTAAACTGGACATAGGTGACCTGCCATGGATATGCACCCCAACTCATGTTGCTTGCAATCACATGGCCGTTACTAAGAACCTGTTCTACCACACCTACATGCCCCAAACCATAGGCGCCTTGCACCCACGGTTGCAGATCTATAATAGACCCGACTGTGGGTGAATTGGAAACATGCCAGCCAAATTGATACGCGCGAGCTGTCCACTCCCAGGCATCGGATTGCGTCCGCCATGGCACAAATACGCCATGAAGTTGGAAGTAACGTTGATTGGCCCACCACGTACATGGCCCATAGGGGAAAACATTCACTGAACCAACCGGTGAACTTGCGGAAACAGCTGTTGCTGCCGTGTTCCTGGGGGCTAATATGGTATTCAGCGGTACATTCGCATTCGATGTACTCGCGTGAACGACGCTATTTACAGTTCTCGCACCGGGAATGCAAATAACCTGATTTGCATAGATGAGACTCGGGTTCGCGATATGATTGTGGGATGCCAGATTTCCCCAATTTGTACCAAAGCGGTACGCTATCCCACTGAGTGTATCACCGCTAACAACTACATACGTGCGGTCACCGCTAGAGCAGACGGTTTGTGATTGAGCATGCGCGCTCCCCACATTTAGACCCAGAGTGATACATACAAAAAGCACTCCGAGCATCGCTACCACACTTAACTTTCCTACAAAACTTCCTGCGCTATATTTCTGGAAGATCCTTGATCTCCGCCACTGCATTGACGTTCGTGCATCTACACCGCGTTTCAGCAATGACTCAAAGAAGGTCTTCCAGACTTGATGGTGTTTTCGCAAAATTACCTTTCCTCTAGTTTACGACTTGCAGCACTCGCAAGTATTGCTCTGAAATTACATCTATTGCGGTTGTATGAATACAAACACTACCTATGTAAAAGAGACAACGTTTACATAGCATATCACATACAAAATGAGTCATTATGACACAATTTGGTATATAAAACAGTCGTGAGATTAGTGGAGAGCTAAGATCACAGCGATTATGTAAAGCATTGAGGAGTTATAGTTTCATGTTGAATGTATAGGAATAATGGGCTATACAATTCCCAAAAAGCGCGAATTAGGCAAAGATGGCATCCAATACAGCATCCACAGATATATGCTCTAATCTCGGCTCATGTATCACATTGACAAAAGGACCTACGGGCCTCCAGATTTTCGGATCGGTCGGGCCAAAAATTGCTACTGTGGGAACACCTAACATAGCTGCCAGGTGGGTGATACCTGAATCGTTGCCAAGATAGCACCTGCATTGTTGTATATGTTGTGCTACTTCCAAAAGCGGGGCATTTGTGAGCACATTTAACATTTCTGAATTGGGAGGGAGAGGTAGCTGTTGCAGTAGATCATCCAGACGCTCAGTATCGGCTGGCCCTGCGAGCAAAAGCACTGTGCGGTTCTGCTCCCATAATTGCTTGATGACTTCTGCAAAGCGCGAAGTTGGCCAGCACTTCTCTAATGCTCCACTTCCCGGATGTATGGCGACGAAACGATTTGTTGACATATCGTGGGCATTTAATGTCTCCAGCCATTGGCCACCTGAAGTTGTCGGTTGATCGATGAATGGGCCGTATACCCCACCCACGGGCGACCATAAAGGCCCACCCAGCCACCCCTCATCCACTCTCGCCCCTACGGATGTCGATGGGCTCTTTTTATGTTCGATGAGTGTTCCTACATTTGGTAAACCGATGGTTTGAGCCAGGTAATCAATAACATGGAGATCTGTGCCAGCATAGGGTCTACCTGGGGCAATAATACACTGTTTGACGCCTGAGGCCTTGATATTGTACCCAATTATGCCATCGAGATCACGCATCCAACAAATAGCAAGATCGGTTTGTGCTAGAAGATCATGCATGGACGAAGTGTGAATGCCGTTCGAAGAAAATAACTCGCTCCATTGGATATCTTGAAAGTCAAAGATCTGTTCTGCGACGCCAAATGCCTGTGCTAGAGGTATCACCTGTGCATTGCTGACCAGCGTGATACGCGTACCAGCATACTGCTCTCTAAGTGCTTTCAGGACCGGGAAGGCGAGTAATGCATCTCCTATAGCGCCTGGACGGAAAACGAGAATGCTTTTCATTTCCGGCCCAGGGATAACACTTCAATCACAATAATAATACCCAGACTCACGATTGCAACAAAGAGACTCCAGCTATGCAATGTACGTAACAGCAGGTTGAATACGACCCAGAACGATACCAATGCCCCCTCACGTAGAGCATGGCGCATTGTCGCTCTATGAAGTCGGGAAGAGGTGAAGCGCAGGCTGATAAAATACGCAAGCGGTGAGAGGGTGCTGGTGAGGGCAACGTCAAGGAGTACAAAGAATGTAACAAAAGCTAGCACTGCTTGAGGTGGTATGAAGTGTGTAAATACGAGCAATGCAACCCACGCCAGTGGCGCCAGTAGCATTAACATATTGAGTGCCGTACGATTTGTCATTTCAGTAAATTAAAACCCTTATTTCCATTTAGAGGAGCCTCGTTACGACGGCGGCTCTCGAGGGCTTCTGGGCTGAAGTATTTTTGCCACATATCGGGCGCATCCTTACTCTCACCGCCATGCCTGGTAATGCGCTGGCGTACACGACAAATCATTGGCGTATTGACTGCAGCGCCAGCAATAATTACCTGGCCCTTTGAAAGTGCTGGCAGATTATCCAGCAGATCGCGTCCAACACCCTCTATCGCCGAGGCAACACTTTTCTGGTCTATTTCGTTTACGATGCGCATGATACATTGCGTCTGGCACTGGCTTAGCACATCGGCGTCGAGTTTACCAGGGCGCTGGCTGATTAAACCAACGCCAATACCAAATTTTCTCCCTTCAGCCAATACCTGTTTGAGAATGGCTGTCGAGACAACTTCGGTCCCACCGGGAGCAAAGTGGTGCGCCTCTTCGATGAGCACAAAAACTGGATAAGGCAGA
>DATMNR010000212.1:0-5444 GCA_035568795.1 Ktedonobacteraceae bacterium | reverse complement strand
CCAGTCGACAAGCGTCATCCCTGGAACCAGACACGATCCCGAAACCGCAGAAACGCGACTTCGAAGGCCCTTATAGCTGGACAATGTCGCCACGCTGGTTTGACAAGCGTACCGGCGACTATCTAGCCCTGGATACCGGTGGTGGTGCCATAGCTCGTTTATGGACGACAGCCCTTGCTGGGATAGTCGACCTGGGAGGCTATATCAAGGCAACAGGCAACAGTGTTAAGATTCGATTGCCTAAATCCGCCACGAAGCCGGAAGTGGAGTTTGAGTGGAAGATTCCGAAGTGGAGCAACGCTATTGAGCGGAACCGTGCGAGAACCTACTTCCAGGCCTACTCTGCTGCGGTCGCGCTGCATTGTGTCGACAAGGCACTCAGCGAGATACGCGTTGGTCGCACCAGAACGTGGAACGATTTCACGGTTCCAAAGGAGGCCATCGGCTGTGGTTTCCACGAGGCGGTGCGAGGTGTACTTTCCCATCATATGGTAATCGAAAACGGTAAGATCGCCAATTATCATCCCTATCCTCCCACACCCTGGAATGGTAGTGTAAGAGATATCTATGGCACGCCTGGCCCATACGAGGATTCTGTGCAAAATACACCAATCTTCGAAGAGAATGGACCAGACAACTTCAAGGGTATTGATATCATGCGAGCGGTTCGTAGCTTTGACCCTTGTTTGCCATGTGGCGTGCATATGTATCTTGGTGAGGGGAAGGAGCTGCAGGTTGTCCACTCACCAACATTCGGTGTAACGCAATAGACTCTATGACATTATCGACTCTGTAATGTGGCTTAGCCCAGGGAGTTGCCAGGACCAGGTTTGCTTTGGCAACTCCTCATGGCTGAAATCGGGGGTACCTGAAACACAGCCGAAGTTGAGATGCAAGGGTAACTACGGATGCCAGGTAGACAAACCAAATTATATAAGAGAAAAGAGAAGGTAGCCTAATGCAAGAAGACCAGCAGGAGCACCTGCGTCGGGCTGAGCGTATCGAGATGCTGATCCAGGAGGTTACCGAGCTTCCTGATCCTCGTACGCGTGCCACAGTCGAGGAACTTGTCCAGGCACTCCTGGATATGTACGGCGAAGGATTGGCACGCTTACTCGAACTGACTGCACAATCTGGAGCATCAGGCCAGGCACTGATCGAGACTTTTACGAATGACGATCTACTTTCATCCTTGTTTTTGCTTCATGAATTACACCCTGAAGATATAGAGACCCGTGTTGCCAAAGCGCTGGTTGAAGTACGACCTTATCTCAAGTCCCATGGCGGCAATGTCGAGCTAATAAAAGTCGACAAAGGCGTAGCCTACTTGCGTCTCGAGGGAAGCTGCCACGGCTGCCCTTCATCAACCATCACACTCAAACTGGCGATTGAAGAGGCTATTTACAAAGCGGCTCCAGACCTGGTTGAACTCCAGGTTGAAGGTGTCACAGATCCACCACCTCCGCCTGGTATACCAGTCAAATTCGTTCCACCACAGAGACGCAAGAATGCCACACAAACAACGGAGCAGAACGTGGCATGGACAGTGGTAGTTGGACTGAATTCTCTGCTCGTGGGAACCCTCAAAGTAATCCTTGTAGAGGGACAACCACTGCTCTTCTGTCAGATCATGGGTACCTACTATGCCTATCGTGACCACTGCGGCAGTTGCAATGCATCTCTAGATGACAGCAGATTTGAGGGAACCACCCTTACTTGCTCCTCCTGCGGGCTGCATTACGACATCTACTGCGCAGGAAGATGCCTGGATAAACCCAGCTTGTACCTGGAACCAGTTCCATTACTGGTTGAAAACGGCAAAGTGAAGGTAGCATTGACCAAAGACGAACAAGCTAGCGTGGCCATACCGGCCTCTGCAAGTTGAGGTGAGCAACCATGTCAACGTCTTACCTTAGCAACGATGGCCAAAATCGTTCCACCGCCCCACTTGCGGCGCTACGTCGCTTTATGAAGGAGCGCGAGCAAGTTCGTGCGCCTATTGAGCATTGCGAATTGTGCAGTGAAATGATTGCGGCTAATCATTATCACCTACTGGACCTCCCCAGCCGTACTGTGCTCTGTGCGTGTCAAGCTTGCTCGGTGCTCTTCAATGGACAGGGCGCCGGGAAGTATCGACTTGTGCCTAGACGCTACCTGGCGCTGCCGGATTTCCGGATGAGTGATGAGCAATGGGACGAACTGATGATTCCAGTAAACATGGTTTATATCTTTCAAAATACAATGGCCGATCGTGTTATGGCTTTCTATCCCAGCCCTGCAGGCGCTATGGAGTCCCTGCTTGGCCTTGAGAATTGGGTATCGCTGGTCAATAACAATCCCATTTTGAATGACCTGGAACCCGATGTAGAGGCACTGCTCATTAACAGGGTGAAGGACACTCGTGAGCACTACATTGTCCCTATTGATGCCTGCTACCAGCTCGTCGGTTTGATTCGGGTTTCGTGGAAAGGCCTGAGTGGCGGCGAGGAGGTCTGGAAGGCGATTTCAGAGTTTTTTGTCGACATCCGGGCAAAATCTGAGTCTGTGAGAGGAGATCCAGATGCCTGATCTGAACTTTGAGGTGATCGACGCAGAAGCTCCGGCTTTCGCCGCGGTCCCAACGCTCATTTTCAAACTGCGCATCGACAACGCCATACATCAAGAGCGCATCTTTAGCGTCACCCTTCGCTGCCAAATCCAGATCAATGTCACACGCCGACGCTATAGTCCCGAAGCACAGACACGACTCTTGGAGGTCTTTGGTGAACCAAAGCGCTGGGGCGAAACACTGCGTCCCCTGCTATGGACTCATACCAGCGCCGTAGTTCCGCAGTTCTCTGGAAGTACTATCGTCGATCTACCAGTTCCTTGCACTTACGATTTTGAAGTTGCGGGTACCAAGTATTTTGATGCTCTAGAGGAGGGTGAGATTCCACTCACATTCCTATTTAGTGGAACTATCTTCTACGAGGACGAGTCAGACAAGTTGCAGGTTGGGCAGATCTCCTGGTCAAAGGAAGCATCGTATCGACTCCCGGTTGCACTGTGGCGAGAAATGATTCAGATCTATTTTCCTAACAGTGCCTGGATTCGCCTGCACAAAGATGTATTTGACCAACTGTATCAGTACAAAGCTACACATAGCCTGCCCACCTGGGAAGAGGTAGTTGTTCATCTTTTACAGGCAAGTGATGAGGTAGTGCAAACATGAGGATGGAAGAAATTAAGGAAATCGCCAACGCAGTGCTCTACGAGGGCTATCTCCTCTATCCATACCGACGCTCTGCCATTAAAAATCGCCAGAGGTGGACGATCGGTATAGTTTATCCACGAGAATATAGTGTAGAAAACGGCAGTATAGAACCCTGGACGATGCAGACAGAGTGCCTCGTAGCAGGTTCAGCAGATACTTCAATCGACATCCATATGAGATTCCTGCATTTGCTCTTGCATAGGACAGTGCATTCTGTAACTGCGAGCGTTCCTACAGAAACAGAGCTCGAAGCAATGAATGCTAACGAATGGAGCCTGGCGAGCCGTCTAGCTAGTGAACCTTGGGAAGAAGGGACAGAACGCGAAGTGAGTGTTTTGAACCTTGCTTTGAGTTCCTTGCTCAATCAACCCCAACTCGTGGTGATCGAATTTTCTGGTGAGCGTATGTCAGAAGAGTCTACCGACTCTTCGGGAGCCAAATTAATTCGGGAGCTGCAACCACTTGCTGGGGCCGTCATAATTGATGCCGAATCCGTTGGTACAGACCTATACAAGATCAGTGTTCATATTGAAAACAGGACACCTGGGACTGGCGCATTGACGAGCAACGCTGTAATGCCGCACTCGTTCGTCTCCACCCACACCATATTACAGGTACATAATGGTACCTTCATCTCGCTGATGGATCCTCCCGAAGTGTTGAAGACTAGTGCCCAGGAGTGCCATAATCTGCATACCTGGCCTGTATTGGTCGGGAACGAAGGCGAATATGATACCATGCTCTCATCGCCTATCATTCTCTATGATTATCCGCAGATCGCTCCAGAAAGCCCCGGTTCTCTCTTCGATGGCACCGAGATTGATGAAATTCTCACCCTGCGTATCTTGACATTGACGGACGAAGAGAAAGAAGAGATGCGACAGGGAGACGAGCGCGCACGTGAGATACTAGAACGAACGGAAGCCCTTTCTCCCGAACAATTTATGAAGCTGCACGGAGTCATCCGCAGTCTGCGGCCAGTCGATGAAGGGGGCGAGCATGAAAAGCGCGAATAGAGATTTTCCGGGTGAAGATTATGCTCCGCCAGAATCCGTAGTTATTGCTGGTAGGATTGTGAAAGCAGGGGATAGTGTGCTGTTGCGACCGGGACGGGGACGACAAGGAACTTTGACCGATGCGATGGATATGATGCTGGATGGGAAGACTGCGCGAGTTGAGGTACTCCAGCAAGATTTCGAGAATCGCATCTACCTTGTCGTGACGCTGGATGTCGACCCTGGTAGGGAGCAGTGGGACGAGCGTGTGCTGCCCGGACATCGTTTCTTCTTCTTTCCCGAAGAAGTAGATCCCCTGGAGGAGACAACTGTGGAGGAATCCACGGAAGGGACAGTGAAGCATACATCAGAATTGGAACATAGCTTACAAGCAAAGAAACCCGTACGGCGTATACTTATAGCATGCATCGGCAACATCTTCCTGGGAGACGATAGTTTTGGAGTTGAGGTAGCCCAAAGGTTGACGAGCCGCGAGACCAAACGGTATCCTGAGGGTGTGCAAGTTGTAGATTTCGGTATACGTGGAATAGACCTGGCGTACACATTGCTCGATAATTACGACACGCTCGTGCTTGTGGATGCAGTATCAAGAGGCGGAACGCCTGGGACGCTCTACCTGATCGAACCAGATTTGACAGGCATTGATCCTGAGAAAGGAGTTGAAGCTGGCAGAGCAGCGATGGAAGCCCATAGTATGGACCCATTGAAGGTACTTGCCTTCGCCAGGACCCTGGGTGCTCAACCAATTCACACCTATCTTGTTGGTTGCGAACCTGCCCTATTGAATAAAAATGAAGAACATGCAGAAATACAAATGGGATTAAGTGAGCCAGTGCGAGCCTCTATTGATGAGGCTGTAAAGATGATCGACTCACTTGTCGATAAGCTATTGGCTATCACAACGTAGGGATATCCTTTGTGGATACAAAATGAGGATGAAATTGAACAACTGATAATCCAGGGAAAGGAGTAAGACTATGTTCAAATGGATTCTTTTACTAGGTGTTGCTGGTATAGGTGTGTTCATTTACCGCCAGCTTCTTCCTGACATTCAACGCTATATGAGAATTCGGAACATGTAACAGTGAGACGCTTCTCGAATAGCCCATTAAGCATGACGAGGATGCCTGTCAAAAGCAAGCAATCGTTTGAACTTCTGAACGGCCTTCGCCGTA
>DATMNR010000211.1:0-11022 GCA_035568795.1 Ktedonobacteraceae bacterium | reverse complement strand
ACTACCTGGTTCGTCTTCTGTCCTTCATCTCCAGCGAACCCTATCGACCTTTGGCAATGCGCCCGAGGCGTGGCTTTGCTACAGCAATATAGTCACGCGTGCTCAACACCATCGAGCGATCCAGGCGCGCCGCATTGAAGTAGATCTCGTCGTTCTCGAGCAGTGATGGATCTACGACCAGTTCCAGCTCCTCGCTGAAAGAAAACGGCAGGATCGTGCCCGCGACACTACCTGCCAGGCGTTCAGCAATATCTGGCGAGGCAAACGCGACATAGGTGCTTCCAAACAGCGCCTTGACCGCCTGGAAATCCACCATTGTATCGCCAGGGATGACAGCAAGGATATACCTGGTAATCTTCTTGCCTATCTTGACCATCAGTACGATGCACTTCGCCGCCTGCGAAAGCACATTCCCACGCATGGGGCTAACCAGTTCAGTGCGTCCCTCGGCAGCATGATCGATCAACCGATAGAGTACCTCATGCCCATTAAGAAAGGTAATTAATCGTGTGTATGTATCTTCCTGTTCCATCTATTTCCTCTAACAGAAGTTGACTCAGAGCAGCTTTTCCCTCGCGTTTGACATGGAAATAAAGCGTCGTGTAAACAGCAATAGCTTCGCGGTAGGTCTACCTGTGCTCACTATTATAACATCCCTCAGTACGGATATACGTAAGGCGCCTTAGTGGAATGTGGGGTGTCTCCCAAAGGAGCAGACGTAAGGGGTACAAGGGACTTCCTTCCTTGCTAGTTCCGTACAGTGCTATTTCGCAAAATGCGATCTTAACCACGTAAGGGGTACAGGGGACGAAGTCCCTTGCCGGGGCGCGGGGTGTCCCCGCTCACTTCTCTCTCCTCGCCGCCGGAGGCGGCGTCAGAGAAAAAGACCTGAACGGGTCAGGACACCCGAAATGATTTCCGACATACGAAATAATACACATTTGCAAATACACCAAAGAACACAACAAATAAAATCAATTCTAATGAGTTAAAAATGCTTAAAGAAGCACCTATCACCTTCGGGATGTCAACAACAATATCCCAGGAGTTTATTCTCTGGACTCTACCTAGTACGATCCCTAGGCCAATAAAGAAATTCGTCACAATAATGAAAAGAGGAACCAGGGATTTATTCTTTAGCCAGGAAGCGTGTAACAGCGCTTTTTCCACTGGATAGAGCGCCAGGAGAAAAGTGATCAGACCAATAAGCACAAGAGTAAAATATTGCAAAGCTAACGCTATTTGCCCGGCATGATGCATCTGATGCCATTGCCAGATGATATGAGGCAAGTCGGTAATCAGATAGAGCGTGTTCGGTAAAAAGAAGAACCAGATCAGAGTGCATGCTACTTTGAGAACTCTTTGCGGCGTTATAAGAACCAGCCAGCCGAAAATGGGTGGAATCAGGGCGAGAAAGACATTCCATCCCATCCAGGAAACATTATTGAGAAGTATCATCATTGCTCAGATTACCTTTATATTGTTGCTTCTTATATTTTCTATACCTCTATATTATACCCTATGCTGGAAAACGCCTTGCCAATTGGCAAGGAGACCCGTTCGGGCAACCCAGCCCATTGCCTCTCCCTTTTTCCAGTGCTACACTAGAGGAAACAAAAAGCTACAGGACAAGAGAATGCGAGCATTGCTACAACGCGTAAGCCAGGCTAGTGTCACAGTAGACGAACAGGTTGTTGGGGAAATAGGTCGAGGATTGCTTGTGCTGCTTGGGGTGGGGTTGGGAGATAGCGAGGCGCAGGTCAAGACAGTAGTCGATAAAATAGTAAACCTGCGCATATTTGAGGATGACGAAGGTAAGATGAACCGCTCGATACTCGAAGTTGGAGGGCAAGTGCTGGTTGTCTCCCAATTCACCCTCTACGCTGATGTGCGCAGGGGACGCCGCCCCAGCTTCACCAGCGCCGCACCGCCATCTCTGGCAGAACCCCTTGTCGAGCGATTCAAAGCCGCAATTGCTGCTTACGGACTGACAGTCGCAGATGGCATTTTTGGCGCATATATGAATGTTGAGCTTTGTAATGATGGTCCGGTTACGATCTGGATAGATAGCGAAGAGTTGTAATGGGCATCATATCCTTGCTTGCATGTTGTACAAGTTCGCATAGATGCCATTCAATGCGATTAACTCTGCATGCGTACCCTGTTCACTGATCCCCGTGTCAGATAACACCACTATTCTTTGGGCATTGCGGATGGTGGACAAACGATGCGCGATGACAAGCACTGTGCGATTGTCGGCTAGCTCCTCCAATGAGTCCTGCACAGCCTGTTCACTTTCATTATCCAGCGCGCTCGTCGCTTCATCAAAAATGATCACAGGGGGGTTTTTGAGGAAGACGCGCGCGATACTCAACCGCTGCTTTTGCCCCCCTGAGAGTTTTACGCCTCGTTGACCGATATCGGTGTCATAGCCATCCGTTAAGGCCATGATAAAATCATGCGCGTGCGCCCGTTTGGCAGCGTTCATGATTTCTTGCTTACTGGCGTCAAGTCTCCCATAGAGGATATTGTCCGCGACGGTCCCAGCAAATAAATAGACATCTTGCTGGACAATACCGATATTCCTTCGTAATGAGCGCAAGGTAACACCTCGAATATCCTGCCCATCCAGCAGGATTTTTCCCGCATTGACTTCATAGAAACGCGGGATTAACGAGCAGAGCGTTGTTTTGCCAACGCCGGAAGATCCGACTAAGGCAACGTATTCTCCGGCCTGTATCTCCAGCGAGAGGTCCTTCACAACATAACTATGATCTTCTTTGTACCTGAAGCTGACATTTTTAAACTCTACATGACCCCGAACCTGCATCAGATCAATTGCATCTGCCGCGTCTTGCAGATCGGGTACCACCTCCATCATATCCATAAACCGGTGAAATCCGGTAGTGCCTTCCTGATAGAGCCTGCCAAAGTTGACCAATTTCTGGATTGGATCGATGAGGATACCGACACATAATAAGTAGGTGAGCAAATCAGCTACATCCAGGGATGCATGAACAATAGCGACGCCACCAAAGATAATCACAGCGATGGTAATAAGCTGGGTGAAGGCAAGTAATCCGCTGGAAAAGTACATTTCACTTTTATAGCCATCTCTGCGGCTGGCGAGAAAACGATTGTCTGCATAAGCGAACTTGCTTCTTTCAACATCTTCGTTGGTAAATGATTTTACCACTCTGATGCCTGCGAGCGTATCTTCAACTTGCTCATTGATATCACCGATTCTATCCTTGCTGCTGCGTAACGCCCTATTCATCTTTTTATTGAAATACAGCGCATGCACAGCCATAATTGGCAAAAAGAGAAAGACCATCAAGGTAAGCTCAATATTGATCTTCAACAAGATAATGAAGGCGCCGGTGACAGTCAGACAGGTAACAACGATATCCTCAGGTCCATGATGATATAACTCGCTCATTGCGAATGTATCATTGGTAAGCCGGGTCATTAATTGACCGGTGCGTTGTTCATCATAAAAGCGAAACGAGAGCTTTTGATACTGCTCGAATAATTCACCGCGCATGTCGCTTTCCATCCTGGCACCCATCATATGCCCTTGAAAGTCGATGAACATGGTACACAGTAATTGGATACCAACCAACGCTACCATGAGCGCGCCCATCAGATAGATCTGGTTGAGATCTTGAGGCGTATTACCTTCTAAGATGTTTTTGGTGATGTACCGCGCGCATAGCGGGAGCAGCAGTGTAGTCGTCGATACGATAAGCGCGCAGGCCATATCCGCGAAAAACAAGCCCAGGTATGGTTTGTAGTACGATAAGAACTTCTTGCCGCGCGAACGTGCAGGCGCAGCCTCGCTGGATTTATAGCCAGCTTTTGCCACGGGAAGATCATTCGCTGTGGGCTGCTCCAGTGGTTCTTTCGTAACCGGATCGGTTGAATTCAAAGGGATGCTCCTCATGGTGGTAATCAAGCAATCGCAGATTGCAAATGGCACAAACATCTCACCCCGCGCCAAAACAAACAAGCGGAGTCAATGGGTGACGATGCGCGAACAAGGAACATCAGCACGAGAGGGAGTTTAAATGAAGACGTGACTTACGGAGGTTGAAAAGAGGATGCGTTTTCTTGTGATTTGAGAACAATATGACGCGAAATGATATCTCAGCGTCTACGTTCCCAGGGCATCCCCGGTGTAGCTCCATACCTTCATGCTGGGAATCGATGTTGCGCGGCGTGCGCTTCCGGTCATATCTATACCTCCTTTCCAAACTGGCGGCGCGGGTTAGTATGCGCCAAAGATAATAAGACAAAGTGATGATACCATAAGGAAAAAGCATGGTCAACTATGCGAATCTAGCAGGCTCCACCAACTATCGTGTGCTGAATGGGAAAGGTCTTTGATGAGGAAGACCGTCGTGCGTGCGTGGGGGACCAGGACAGGGGCTGCCTTCATCGTCCCCCGGACGCGGCTGCCCAGTCCCTACATCAATGACATCTGGCACCCATTAATTGGTGGAACCGTCTAGCTTATGCTCAGGTAATCGTCGAGAACCTCAACTCTTTTCAAAAGTAGCACATGGCGCGCACTATATAACAGTACATGGAATCTAGATTAACTTCTGCCAGAAAAATACCGCGCAAAATGAGCGGTAGTAGTCTGTCAAGCTACAAATGACGGAAAGGAGAAAAAGGAGGTATCCTTGTTATGAAAGAACACTCGTACACCAGACAAGGAGACCTGCATGACCAAGAGGAGCATCACATTAAGCGAAGGGCAGCATCGAGCCTTGGAGAGTCTGACGAAAAAGGGGGTAGCCCCAGCCAACCTTATCCGGCATGCGCAGATTTTGTCGCATATCGACCGTGGCCCCAAGGGTCCAGGCTGGTCTACCGCCCAGATCATCGAGGCGTTCACGGTGAGGAGGAGCACGGTGGAGCGCGTGCGCAAACGCTTTCTCGAGCAAGGACTCGACGCTGCCTTGGTGCGTCGGCCCCAGCCTGCGCGCCCCCACAAGCGGAAACTGGATGGCCAAGCCGAAGCCCACCTGGTCGCGCTGCTGTGTGGACAGAAGCCAGAGGAAGCTGAGCGGTGGAGCCTGCGGCTGGTGAGGGAGAAATTGGTCGAACTGGAGATTGTGAGCAGTATCAGCCATGAAACGGTGCGGCAGGTGTTAAAAAAAACGAACTCAAGCCGTGGCTGAAGCAGTGCTGGTGCATTCCCCCTGAGGCCAATGGGAGCTTTGTCTATCATATGGAAGAGGTGCTGGCGGTCTATACCCGTCCGTCTGATGCCCGCCGCCCCCTGATTTGTATGGATGAGGGAGCCACAACCTTGCAAGCCCACAAGCATGATCCCCTTGGCATGCAAGCAGGGAAAAGTGAACGCGAGGAGTATGAATATGAGCGAGCAGGATATGCTCAGGTGTTTCTCGCCGTCGAGCCGCTGGCGGGCAAGCGCATCGTCCAGGCCCGAGCGCGACGAACCAAGGCCGATTGGGCGTACTTTATGCGTGAGCTGATCGAGGTCCACTATCGGCAAGCCGAGAAACTGGTGGTGGTGATGGATAATCTCAATCCCCATTCGCCTGCCTCCTTGTATGAGGTGTTTCCGCCAGAGGAGGCATGGCGGCTCTCGCAGAAACTGGAGATCCATCACACGCCGGTGCATGGCAGTTGGTTGAATAGGGCCGAGATGGAACTCTCGGTGCTGGCTCGACAAGCCTTGAGTGGGCGTATCCCCTCTCTGGACGTGCTCCAAGAGCGCGTCACCGTCTGGTATGAGCATCGCAATCAGCACCAGACCACCATTGACTGGCGCTTTACCACTGCCGATGCTCGCATCAAGCTCAAGCGCCTCTATCCGTCACTTGAAGCTTGACAGACTAGTACCGTGCAAAATGAGCGGTATCTGTACGGTATTTTCGATCATGAAGCTAACCCTCCACAATGAATAGAAATAAATGTAGGGACAGGGGAGCGGATGATGGGTGGTGGGGGCGCTGTCCTGTTGCCTCACGCGTGCTGAGATGAGGTGTTTGGGCGCTTGCGCTGTCCTGGTCCCTCGACCTAAATAACCCTACGTGCTGATTATCTTTCCCTCTATCAGCTCCCACATCTTCCCTCCAAACCTTTGCATAAACCACCGATCATGCGAAACCGCGATCACCGGCCCAGGAAATGTCACGATTGCTGCTTCAAACGCCTCCAGCACATCCAGGCTGATATAGTTGGTTGGCTCATCAAGCAAAAGCACATTTGGGTCTTCAGCCATCAAACGCGCAATCTCGAGCTTTCTTCGTTGGCCTATGCTCAATTGCTGTACCTTCTTTTGCATATCCTCCAGACTGAACAATCCATAACCTATCAATCGTCCTACGAATTCACTTTCGTAGCCCACCTGTCCATACCTGTACGTTTCTAGTACCGTTTTATCGAGGTCCATCTGCGGGTCTTGTGGTAAGTAACCTATGCGAGCGCTCTCTACAATGCGTATCTCGCCCCTGTCTGGCTCTTCAATTCCCATCAACATCTTCAGCAAGGTCGTCTTCCCGGCTCCATTGGGGCCAAAAAGCAAGATGCGAGCACCAGAAGCAATCGTGAAATTCACGTCGTCAAGAACACAAGTCTCATCCCAACGTTTCGTTAGATTGGTAACTCCGATCGCTACTTCAGCTTGTAAAGGTTCTCCATTGAAAGAAGAACTTACCTGCATCAACTTAGGTGGTTTAGGAATAGGATTCGCTTCAATACGGCGCAATTGTTCCTCGGCTGCTCGCACCCCACGCGAAATGGTGTTCTGCACCCGCCCGCCAAAAAAATTATAGGACGTTTTATCGTTATCCGTAGCAGGTCGGTTATGTGCAACATTACGCGCCGTCTCTCGCACTCGCTTGCGCAGTTCTTTGATCTCTTCTTGTTGCCTCTCGTAGTCCTCCTCCCACGTTGCGCGTTCACCTGCTTTAGCAAGCACGTATGCATCGTAGTTGCCATTGTATTGTTTAAGGTGATGAGCATGTTCATCGATCTCGAAAATCTGGCTGACAGTTCGATTAAGGAATTGTCTGTCGTGTGATACCAGCAGAATAGCCCCCTTATAGTTGGAGAGATAAAACTCGAGCCATTCCAGGCTAGCAAAATCCAGGTGATTCGTCGGTTCATCCAGTAAGAGCAGATCCGGTGAGCGTAGTAGCAGGATTGCCAGGCCTACTCGCGCCTTCTCACCACCAGAGAGTGTTTGCATATCTCGGTCGCGCGGAAGATAAGCAATCCGCAAACCAGCCAGAATACTATCTATTTTGTAATCTAGCTCGTAGCCTCCGCAATCCTGAAATCTGCTAGATGCCTGCTCGTATTCATCCATCCACCCTGAAAGCTGTTCATTGTTAGCGGTGCTCATGGCTCTTTCAAGCTCACGCATCCGTTCTTCTAGCTGACGTAAATTGCCTATTGATTCAAGAATCAAATCTTGTATTGTGTGTCCGGAAAATTCAGGTGTAGTCTGCGGCAGATAGCCTACTTCAGTATGTAGAGTAAATAAAAAGGAGCCGGATTCATGGGATTCCTTGCCAATCAGGATATTCAGCAACGTGGTTTTACCCACCCCATTTGATCCAACAATACCAATCCGGTCATTGGAATTGACGATGAAAGATATATCATCAAGTACGGTAATGGCACCGTACGATTTGCCAATATGACGAACAGCAAGCATTGTACTGCCTCGATTCTATAGTATCCTGCCCGGGTTAAAAAAAATTCAAAGAAATCTGGTTGATCTAAAACGAAGAAGAGTATTTTGTGAGGCGTAGTATGAGGTTACATTCCTGTTATTTCTCCAAGCAGAATCTCGAGACGACGGTTGTAGATCAGGGTATGCTAGGAATGCTGTTCAAGGGTATTCTCCTTCTACAAGTTGGAAGAGTGATAGCTCTACCCCACGATTATATGCAACCATTCGCCAGAGTGTCAAATTTAATGTGTGCCAGATGCCTCTAATGTAGGGACTGGGCAGCCGCGTCCGGGGACGATGAAGGCAGCCCCTGTCCAAGGCCCATCCGCTAATATCGTCCAGGGCTTGTTGTAAACCTTGCTCAATTTGTTAGAGGGACTAGGCTTGCCCTGTCCATGTCCCGGAACCAATATTGATCAAGCGATTCATGCATCTATTCAGGCTATTGTAAGGTGCCTGACATCAATCGCAAGTCAAGTGTCAGGGAAAGTCACTACACTTCCATATAATGGAAAAAATGTCTGCCGCGGTACAAAGCCGTCATCCATTGAAAATCATCTATTTAGGAGAGTGAGAAGTGAGGATGCCAATATTTCGCGGGATGAAACGCTGGGGGGCAATTCTCTCAGCATTGCTTTTGTCCTCGCTCCTTCTAGCTGCATGTGGTGGAAATTCCCCCTCCATTTTGAACCCCTCAGGACCCGTTGCATTAAAAGAATCAAATTTGTTCTGGTTCATTCTGGTTGTAGCCACAATTGTGTTTGTAGCAGTTGAGGGCTTATTGATCTATTCAATTGTGCGCTTCCGGGAACGTCCAAACTCGCCTAACCCCGTACAGACCCATGGGAATAACACTGTCGAAATCATCTGGACCATTGTCCCGTCCTTTTTCTTGTTTGTTGTACTTGTTGGAACCATCTACACAATGTTTGGGCTGACCACATTTTCTTCAACGAATAGCCGCCCATTACAGATTAGAGTAGTTGGTCATCAATGGTGGTGGGAGTTCGACTACCTTAACGAGCACATTGTCACTGCTGATGAGTTGGTTATACCCGTTGGTACACGCATAGAAGCTCAACTTCTATCGCAGAACGTCATTCACAGCTTCTGGGTTCCTGAACTATTTGGCAAGACAGATGTCGTACCTGGCCACGACAACATGTCAGTCTTCCAGGCTGATAATTTGGGTACATTTCGTGGTCAATGCACCGAATTTTGTGGCCTGGAGCATGCGCACATGAATTTTTATGTGATAGTCAAATCGCAAGATGACTATAACGCCTGGGTGACTTCACAGGAACAATCCGCAAGTACAACTCCAACTGATCCTAATGCACTGGCAGGGCAAAAACTCTTTTTGGGTTCCGGCGGATGCCAGGGGTGTCATGGCATTGTAGGCGTCAACCTCAAAGACGATCAGCACCTCAATAATGGTGCCGATGCCTCTGTTCTGGTTGGACCAAACCTGACTCACTTTGGGAGTCGCCGCGATATCGCGGGAGCGGTCCTCCAATGGGATCCGGCTACATGTGTTGTCGTTACTGGAACAGATGGAAAGCCCACGATACAGAATCCTGATGCATGCGGACTGTATCAATGGCTCAAGGATCCACAGGCTGTCAAACCTGGCAACGATATGGTTATTCGATCTCTCTCAGATACCGAGATTGCTCAACTGATTGCGTATCTGGAGACTCTTCAATAAATCAGGCCCTTACAGAACTAGATTACGGAGGAATTGCCGATGGCAACCCGCACTATTACCGAAGGCGTAAGTGTAGCTCGTCGCAGGCGCCTGAGTGAAACTTATATTGGCGACTGGATCATGACGACCGATCATAAGAAACTCGGCATCATGTACATCGTTACTGCCTTCTTCTTTTTCCTGGTTGGTGGCGTAGATGCCTTGCTCATTCGCACACAGTTGGCGCAACCGGATGGAAAAGTGTTGTCTCCCGAAGTGTATAACCAGATCTTTACTATGCACGCGGTTACCATGATTTTCTTGTTCATCATGCCGATGCTCACAGGGCTAGGAAATTATATTGTACCGTTGATGATCGGTGCGCGCGATATGGCTTTCCCTCGCTTGAATGCGTTTGGATACTGGGTTGTCCTCTTTGGTGGACTATTTTTGACTTCAAGCTTCCTGTTCGGTGCAGCTCCGAATGCTGGTTGGTTCGCTTATGCGCCATTAACCGAGCTGAGTGGCCCTGGCACTACGTCTTGTGGTAATGCCGTGATATGTACTCCTGGTCCTAATATGGATTTCTGGGCGCTAGGTATTCTGATGCTCGGCATCTCATCAATTGCTGGCTCGATCAACTTCGTAGTAACCATCCTGAAGTTACGCGCTCCAGGTATGACGATTAACCGCATGCCACTATTCACCTGGATGACTTTAATCACAGCTTTCCTGCTGCTTTTCTCGCTACCTAGTGTGACCATGGCGAGTATCTTGTTACTGCTTGATCGTCACCTCGGTACGCACTTCTACGTGGCTGGTTGGGGTGGTGATCCTTTACTCTGGCAGCACCTGTTCTGGTCATTTGGGCATCCAGAGGTCTACATTCTTATTTTACCCGCCTTTGGTATAATTTCAGAGGTATTACCGGTCTTCGCTCGTAAGCCAATTTTTGGCTATACCTTTATTGCCTGGTCAGGTGTTGCTATTGGTTTCCTGAGCTTTACAGTATGGGCGCACCACATGTTTGCGGTTGGTTTGCCGCTTGTCGCACAGGCATTTTTTGCAACCAGTACCACTCTTATCGCTATCCCAACGGCAGTGAAAATATTCAACTGGATTGGAACGGTCTACGGCGGTAAAATTAGTTTCAAGGCTCCTATGCTTTTCGCGTTGGGCTTCATTGCTATGTTTTTAATAGGTGGTTTAAATGGCGCGGCACTCGCGATTGTCCCTTTCGACTACCAGGTAACTGATACCTACTTTGTGGTTGCTCACCTCCATTATGTGCTCTTCGGTGGAAGCGTATTCGGTATATTCGCAGGCATCTATTACTGGTTTCCCAAGATAACAGGTAAATTGCTGAACGAGCGGCTTGCTCAGGTACATTTCTGGCTGATGTTGATTGGTTTGAACGTGACTTTCTTCCCTATGCATATCTTGGGCTTGCTGGGCATGCCAAGGCGCATCTATACCTATCCAGGGAATCTCGGTTGGAATGAACTGAATCTTATTGCTACTGTTGGCGCCTTCACTATCGGCATCTCCGTCCTCGTGTTCGTCTGGAACTTCATTGTTACTTTACGTGGTGGTCAAGCAGCTAGCACAGATCCGTGGGATG
>DATMNR010000210.1:0-3674 GCA_035568795.1 Ktedonobacteraceae bacterium | reverse complement strand
CGATCTCCAGCAGATGGAAAATCCAGAGATCAGCGGGGTCGAGTATCAGCAAGGCACACTCTTTGGCTACGAAATCAGGCAATACCTGCTGGAAAAGTGGCATCATGCTTGTAGCTATTGTGGCGCGAAAGCGGCCCCGCTTCAGGTTGAGCATATCCAGGCCAAAGCCAATGGGGGAACGGATCGAGTTAGCAACCTCACCCTTTCCTGTGATCCCTGCAATAAGGCCAAAGGGAGGCAGGAGATTCGTGTCTTTCTGGCCGACAAACCTGATCTGCTGGCTCGCATTCTGGCTCAGGCAAAGGCTCCCCTCAAGGATGCGGCTGCCGTCAATATGATCCGGTGGGCCTTGTACGAACGCCTGTTGACACTGGGCCTGCCCATTGAATGCGGATCAGGCGGCCTGACGAAATGCAACCGAACGCAGAGAAATCTGTCGAAGCAACACTGGATTGACGCCGCCTGTGTTGGCAAGAGCACGCCGCTCTTGCTCAAGGTGGCTGGAGTTGTGCCGCTGCTCATCACTGCGACTGGACATGGCAGCAGACAGAAGTGCAATGTCAATGAAATTGGTTTCCCTTGCGCTAAGCCGAAAGGAGGAAAGCGGGTCAAGGGCTTCCAAACAGGGGATATGGTCAGAGCAAGTGTCACAACGGGCAGCAAACAAGGAATCTACGTCGGGCGGGTGCTGGTGCGGGTCAGCGGCTCCTTTGACATCCGAACGCGCATCGGCCGGGTACAAGGAATCAGTCATCGTTTCTGCACGCCCATTCATCGCTGCGATGGCTATAGTTACGAGATCGGAGTGCCATATGCACATGAGAGCCCTACCCAAGCTGCCTCATAAGGAACACGCCATTCCTCCCCCGCAAATCAAGACGGGGGCATCTTGGCACGGTTTTAGTGAAAGCTGCCAACTGATTTACGCTGGGCGTCCAGGTGCTTCTCCCGGACCTGATATTCGCGATGCCATCTTGAGCTTTACAAGTTATCACTCAAGAACAGAGTATGCTACTGCAACCAATCGTGTTGAAAATATTGTAGGTGATTTCGAAATTCATATTCGCGCTACTGATTGGTTCGCTCACCAGCATCATACCGATGCGCGTTATAACAACGTTGTGCTGCACATTGTGCTGATTTGCGACAACAGCCGGCCAACACTGCGTCAGGATGGAACCATCATTCCTACCTGTTCGCTCAATGATGTATCGCCGACAACTAGCAACAATCAACCTGTGCAGTGGCCCTGCCATCGTGTATTAACACAGCTTCCCGAAGTAGAGCGAGCTCGCTTATTAGCCATGGCTGGTACACTACGTTTTGAAATAAAGGCACAGGTATTTTTCGAACTGCTCAGCGATGCTCGACCATCTGCCAGTTTCAGCGCTTGTGATGTGTGCCTCATTCCTGCGCTCGCCGAAGCATTGGGCTTTGGACGTGATCGCGCCTTTTTTCGTGCCGCGGGCCTTCACTTGATCGGTGCAGTCACAACTATACCAGACCCACTTGGACGCGCTCCCCATCCTTCTCCTTTAGATAACCACCGTATGCACATGCTGCGTTCGCTTGTAGATCGATGGCGTACTACTGGCGCCTGGGAAACATTTCGTCAGGCTTTATTATTTGCATCTCCCAACAGTGTCTTTCTCACGCCCCAAAGGGATGACGCAAGCGTCCCCATACCACACCGCGCCGCTCCCACCTCTACGAGGCGATCGGCGGGATTGAATCAATTACGTAATATCTTCCATGGCCTTGGCACAGCACGAGCCGATATACTTATTTGCAACATTGTGTTACCCTTTGCCGCGGCAGTGGCTCAACGAGATAACTATCCCGCTCTTGGTGAATACGCTTTAAACCTCTATAGCAACTACCCTGGCCTCTCTTCAAACCAGATTACTCGTTCGATGTGCAAACAACTCTTGCTGAAGAGCGAGCCGCAAGGGGCATGTCAACAGCAAGGGTTACACTACATCTATGCACAAGCGTGCCGTGAAAAACGATGCCATGATTGCCTCATCGGAAAGCAGGAAGTGAGAATATGATATCAGAACAACATCCCGGCGAACGCCTCTCCCGCTTTCTAGCACATGCTGGCATAGCTTCACGACGTCATGCTGAAGAACTGATTGCTGCCGGACGTGTACAGGTGAATGGTGTGACCGTCACGACGCAGGGAACACACATAAATCCTGATACCGACATAGTGCTGGTGGATAGCAAACCTGCGCGTACCACTTCCAAACATGTTTATCTGCTATTGCACAAACCTATTGGATATGTCTCTACTGCGCACGATCCACAAGGCCGACCTACTGTTCTAGACCTGCTTCCTGCTGAATTACGCGCTTTGCGTGTATATCCTGTCGGGCGGCTGGATATCGATACCAGTGGTTTGCTCTTACTGGCAAACGATGGAGACTTTGCTCTGCATTTAACCCATCCCCGCTACTCAATGCAAAAGCACTATCAAGCTCTGGTACAGGGATGTCTAACTGAAAGCTCATTACTAGCGCTCCGTAATGGTGTAACAATAGTAGAAGATAAAGGACACAGCCATATAACTGCACCTGCTCAGATTAGCCTGCTACGGAAAGAAGGTGCTGACTGCTGGCTTTCACTCACCATTCACGAGGGCCGTAAGCGCCAGATACGCCGCATGCTTGCAGCGGTCGGCCATCCTGTGCTTGAACTATCACGCGTTGGTATTGGGCCAATAAAATTGGGAGTTTTGCCAGTAGGAAAGTGGCGCTATCTGGGTAGCGAGGAAGTCAATTCGTTACTAGACAATCCCCATACACCATAAACAGTATGATATAATCCATCTCAGGTGTCTGCTTCCCTCAAACAGCCCCTCTAGGCCACTCATGCACTGTCCATCTGCAAATGTCAGTCGATTTGACAGTCGATCTCTGCAAAAAGCCTCTCTATTCAGTCTTTTTCTCTCCAGGTTTTGCCTGTCTTTCATCCTCATTGTCAATTTGGGAATTCCATGAGCGGAAACAGGATCATTCGACGAGCGACCTGATCTCTTTCGAGGTAAGAACTGCTCATAGATGTATCAAATTTTCGCTCATGGAATGAGTCTGGCACAAACGTGGTGATCCAAGGCTTTGAGAAGCTATGCAGATGAGAGTAGCAGGACACGTTTGAACGGAAATGTCGCAGGTAAGCTCATCCATCGCCAAAATTGTGCCAGACCCAGTTTTTCTTCGGCATTGACACTTCCTGTAAATTTTGGAATTCCAAAATTTACCCGGTGGAAATCTCCGTACTGCTTTGGCATTTATTTCGTGTTTGCACGGATGACAGAACAGCCCCTATCGACTATACTGAGCATATGAATCACGCGATTACGCCGCTTGTACTAGCAGCAGAATTGCTCGCGAGACGCAAGGGATTGCTGGCTCAGGTGAATGAAGTGGTATCAATCAACAGACCCGTGGCTGCCACGACCGGCAAGTAACGTCAGCAGCCGCACGAAGAGAAGAAAGGAGAGATCAGTTTGAAACTATTCGCAAGAATCACCTCAACGCATGAGGTTGGAAGCACAACGATGCAAGGAGAGAAGCTGGTACGCGATGACCGTGTGCTCTTAACAACCCGGTGGCTCTCTGCTATCATCATCCCTTTTTTACTGGCCGCGTTTGGTGTGCTCTACCTGTTGC
>DATMNR010000209.1:0-2653 GCA_035568795.1 Ktedonobacteraceae bacterium | reverse complement strand
CTTCGTGAGCCGCAACATGTAAAACAAGCGCGCCACCCAGAGAGTGACCTACCAGAAATACAACATCGCATAATTCTTTGAGCAGGCTCAATTCATCATGCACTGCTTGCGCCCACTCTTCCCAACCGATGGACAACATATCTTTCATTTTGCTACCATGGCCAGGTAGAAGCATATTTTTGGTAATGATGCCTTGTTTCTGCAAAACTTCTTCTAACTCCGCCATATCACCTGTACTACCATTCAAACCATGCACGAGTAGTACACCTATGGCGGGTTTTGTTGAGCTTGTGCGTATATTATGTTGTTTCTGGGGAGTTATCATTATACAGGATCCTTGATGCCAATAAATAAAGCAATAGCTAACTGTTCAATGAGTTTCAGGAAATATTTAGATATTTTTTAACTTACTGACATATATACGTTTGAGTACGAAAAAAAGTTGGACAAATGAGGACCCTGGCGCATTGCCCTTCGAGAGTAAAAGTGATATAGTCGCTTCTGTAATAATACTTCATGCCTTCAATTGTTCTGAATATAAGGAGTGTTTCTATGAAATTCGCGACTAAAGCTATTCACGCGGGACAAGAGCCTGATCCTTCCACTGGTGCAGTCATGGCTCCAATCTTTCAGACTGCTACCTATGTTCAGGAGGGTCTTGGTGAGCATAAAGGATTTGAATATTCTCGCACTGCCAACCCAACGCGCAAAGCCTTAGAAGCCTGTATGGCTGCGCTCGAGAGTGGAACGTATGGCCTGGCTTTTGCATCTGGTATGGCCGCTGAAAGCGCCATTCTCAGCCTTCTCAGTTCAGGTGATCACATCGTCTCTTGCGATGATTTGTACGGTGGCACCTACCGCATTTTTGAGCGAGTTTTGCGTCGCTACACTGTTGAATCCAGTTATGTACCAGCTGGTGGTAGCCTCGGCGCTTACGAACAGGCGATACGACCAAATACAAAATTGATCTGGCTTGAGACTCCCACTAACCCGTTACTTGGAATAGTGGATATACGGGCTATTGCGGAAATGGCACATCGTCACAATCTTCTGGTTGTTGTCGACAACACGTTCGCAAGCCCCTATTTCCAGCAACCACTGAAGTTAGGCGCGGATATTGTTGTACATAGCACGACAAAGTATATCAACGGGCACAGCGATGTGATTGGTGGAGCGATTGTTTTAAATGATGAAGAAGTGTATGAGTCGATCAAGTTTTACCAAAACGCAGCCGGAGGTGTACCCTCGCCTTTTGATTCGTGGTTAACGTTACGTGGTATTAAAACACTTGCTGTACGCATGCGCCAGCATGAAGAGAATGCTCGAAGTGTAGCGAAATTTCTTGCAGAACACCCGAAAGTTGAAAAGGTATATTTTCCTGGGCTGTCCTCGCATCCCGATCATGAGCTTGCTAAACGTCAGATGAGTGGATTCGGAGGTATGGTTTCCTTCCAATATAAGGGCACATATACGGATATCGTCCAACTGGTGCGCCGCTTCAAAGTATTCGCTCTGGCCGAAAGCCTTGGTGGTGTGGAGTCGCTAGTATGCCATCCAGCATCAATGACACATAGCTCAATTCCGAAAGAAATTCGCGAGTCTCGCGGCTTGACTGATACGTTGCTACGCCTGTCAGTGGGAATCGAGGATATAGAGGACATTATCGGGGATCTCGAACAGACCCTGAGGTAAGAGCAAACCTGCGGAAATGTGATAGTGCGAAAGGGTCGTCTATACCAGGAACTTACGGTATAGACGACTCTTTCGCACTATCACCAAAAAGATTCGTTGTTACGTTTGTTGTTAATAACCGATGTACTATATAGGGTTATGTGTAATCTCTTATGCTTCACATATCTAATTTCTGATAAATATGTATATGTTATGAATAATCGGAGGCTCAAAATACAATGCGAGATCCCCGCTTTGCCCGGCGGAGTGTCAGCAAGGGTATGCTTATTTTCTCATTAGGAATACTCCTGGCGATGCTACTTAGCGCCTGTAACAGCAATCCTCAATTACAACAAAAAGAAAGCCACAACAAGGTTGAACTAGATAACGCTATTATTCACGCCCAGAGCATTGGGATACCTACCTCTATGTTGCAACCCATCATCAGTCAGGAAAATCAACTGACGCAAACCAATGCTCCAATCGGTCTATTTAATGATCAACCAGTGAATGAATATTACTCCAACGTGGCACAACGTTATGCAACGCTAACGATCGAGGTAAATGGGCTGGTTTCACAGACTACCCAACAGTTTGATTACAAAGCCAGTCAAGATCTTCAGACACTTGAGAATGCGCTAGCAGAACGACAAGCGCAGAATTTTGTTGAGGCTAAAACTTTTGCGAATCAGCTTACACGCTTTCAATCACAACTATCTACAGCGCAATTTCCGAAAGATTATATTCAAATCAGCATTAATGCCAAAAGTTCTACGCAAGCACTTCATCTGATGGGTCCCGCTTACGCCGCTCTGACGTCACTCAAGAAGGTTACCCAGCAGTTACAGGCATCTCACCTGGATGTTACAGCACTTAATCAAGAGCAGCAGGAAGACTTGCAGACCTTCCGCAAGGCCACTATACCTGCAGATTACTCGCAGTTGATCGACCAGGTAAATACGCAGTTGCAAGAAACCACTGT
>DATMNR010000208.1:0-9966 GCA_035568795.1 Ktedonobacteraceae bacterium | reverse complement strand
ATTGGGGGGCAAGCTCAGGATTGTCTGCCTTCTACTCGTCCACGCCAAGAGCTATTTTCTCGCCTTTCTGGTGTCTGTCGCTGGCCCAACGACCCTGAGGGTTTTCGCGCAACGAGCTTGCGGCGAGTAGCTCGCTCCACAGATGTTGAGAGAGTCAGGGTCGTGGCGAAGGTGCGGTAGCTCTCAATCAGTTCTTCGAGCTCGGCCCATATACCGAATGCCAGTTCCTGACATCGCTGCGGGAGGCGCGTCGAAGCTCTCGCCGACCTCAGATCAGCAGACAGTTCAGGCGATATGCGCATCAGCCAGGCTCCTTTACGAGAGAAGCGTGCGGCCCGCGTACGCAATGTACACGCTGTCCACCGGATACCAGCGTCCACCCCAGCCGCGTATCATAGCTAGGAGTTGGCCCTTGCGCCGCCTGACCGCGACGACGACCCCGATGGCGCAGGACACTCTCGCTCGCGAAGTTGAATGCCTGATCTCGAATGGCTGTCTTCATCTGACGAATGTTTGCTGACTGCATGGATATCTCCAACCGGCGGGCACCTGCTCGCCGCATGCCATCATGGCAGAAGCGGCGTCGGGAGGCGTGAGAACATACAATGGTTGATACAGAGTTGGAGGATGGAAGAAGGTCGCCAGATCGACCAGGAGGTCTGTGGCGAGTTCGAGCGCGCAGGTGACTTGGTACACGGTCTGTTTTGTATCGTCGCTCATGACAAGCGGATACGCAGAAAGACGGCTTCTTGCAGTAGTGACACCGCTCCTCCAGGCTCGCTGCCCAGCCTGGACAAAGATGGGCGTCGTTTACGATGAGCATCTGGTTTTCCTCCTACACCTGAAACAGTATCAGCGCACGCGGTCCTCGCCGGGTCGCATGCCTGTCACAGATCAAGTGTAGGCGCATGGCCTGGCAGTTGACAAGAGTGTTAGCCACGGGTCACTGCCCATCTTTGCCAATTATGTTACGAGGTGGTCTCTACCCTGGCCTGTCTGCTGGACGTGTATTCACGCAAGTGCATCGGCTAGAACCTGTCTCGGCGCATCGATGCGCAACTGCCTCTTCAAGCGCTGGAGATGGCCTTGGCTCAACGACAAGTCCCAGCTGGGTTGATCCATCATTCAGACAGAGGCAGACAGTACTGTAGCAATGTGTATGTTGAACGCTTGCTCGATGTCGGAGCCAGCGTCAGTATGTCCACCCCTGGCCAGCCAACCGAGAACGCGTTCGCAGAAAATTTCTTCAAAACACTGAAATGGGAAGAAGTGTATCTGCACCAGTATCAAACCTTTGAGAAGGCGCAAGCGCGCCTGCAGATGTTTCTGGAGGACGTCTATAATGCCAAACGCCTCCACTCATCGTTGGACTATGTACCTCCCCATGAGTTTGAGTTACAATTCGCACTGTGTTAACGTTTGAGTGGTCTGGACTTTTTGGGGGCACTCCACAGCTTTTGCTGCCAACTCTGCTGTCAGCGGGGAAAATCGAGGGATCGGAGCATCTATGAAACGAGGATTAGAGCCAGATGAAGGGGCATACAGAGGGTTGAGGGTTCGAATCTCTCCACCGGCACTTATCCCAATTCATGAGACGTCTAAGGCCAGGAAAGAAGGGGCTTGAGGCGTGTTTTTATTGTGGACCCATCGGCTCAAATATAATGACCGATATGGTTCTACTTCACAGCAGTATCTAAAGCCTTGTGCAGCACATTTTGCAAATGGTTAATCGTTGTATTTAAAAGCCCCTCCTCCGCTCTCCTTGCATAAAATACCTGCAAGCTTTGCGCCGATAACTTCTGTAGGTCATATAAGTGTAAAAGAGGTGTATGAAGATTGTACTAATTCACCTTTGATTCCTTTTCCCTCACCCAATAATTCTCTACACTCTTTTTACACTTTCCTGCAGGTTTCCACATATGTACAGACTATACTAGCAACACATGAAAATTATCATCTTTCGTTTGAACAACACACGTTTCAAATTGCACGCTTGCAATGTAATTGGAGGTTCACTACAATGAATGATCTTTATGGAGACAACCAATCAGGGGTCGCTTATGCTACTCCCTCTAATGCAGAAGAAGTAGAAGCGCCACGCCAGGCTCCCACACAACCGCTCACACCGCCACGTCACACTCCTACACAGCCGCTCACGGCAACTTATGAGGGACTGCCTGGACAAATGCAAACGACACCTGTCAACCCCAAACTATGGAATAACGCACGTACAGCTGCAATTCTCGCTATGTCACTTGTCATGCTCGTCGTGCTAGGTGTTGGCTTATTCGCTGGCTGGCAATTCGGCAGAACCAGTTTTGGCAACAATGATCAAGCCGCCCGTGAGGCAGTGATCGCGAAAGTGCGACCGGCCGTCGTTGAAGTCAATGTGACCACCCAGCAAGGCGGTGCCATTGGCTCGGGCGTCATTATCGATGGCCGTGGCTATATCGTCACCAACAATCACGTAGTCGATAGCGAACAGAGTATGACTGTCACGCTCTACGATGGCACCAATCTGCAAGCACAGTTGGTTGGGACTGATCCCACCGATGACCTGGCGGTCGTCAAGATTACGCCACCTTCCAAAGGCCTGACCGTAGCCGTTCTCGGGAACTCGTCTCAGCTAGCGGTCGGTGAGGATGTGATGGCGATTGGAAACCCTCTGGGCATCACCCAGACTGTCACCCACGGCATCGTCAGCGCCCTTGGACGAAGCGTCTCTGAGGGTCAGGGTGGAGCAACCATTCCTAACGCCATTCAGACCGATGCGGCGATCAATCCTGGCAACAGTGGAGGGGCCTTAGTCGACATGCAGGGCAACCTGGTCGGTATTCCTACCTTGACGGCGATTGATCCGGAGTTTAATACCCCAGCCAACGGTGTGGGCTTCGCCATTCCATCCAATCGCGTGGCAACCATCGTACCTCAGATCATCTCGAGTGGCAGTGTGACGCACACGGGTCGAGCAGCGCTGGGTGTGAGTGTCGCGGATGTGGATGCCAACCTGGCGGCGCAAGACAACCTGTCTGTCGATTATGGCGCCTATGTTGCCAGTGTCGTGCAAAATGGTGCGGCAGCTTCTGCTGGCATGCAAACTGGCGATGTGATTGTGCAGGTAGATAACACCCCTGTGACCAATAGTCAATCGCTCAGCGAAGTGCTGGCGAATCATAATCCTGGTGATACCATAGCGGTGCAGATCTACCGTGGCAGCCAGCAAATGACGATCAACGTCACACTCGGTGAACTCCAAGCTGGAAGCTAAGGTGGACACACAAGCCTAAGCAAGGCTACATGATCCGGATTACTAGAGGCAGCATCTCGAATGTTTCAGGATGCTGCCTCTTTGCCGTATATCTCTACAGGCATCTAACCAAACTCGTGTCATGTACATTCCTATATGTTAGGGCGCTGCCAACCACCCAAAACAGTCTCTAGGTGTTGCGCAACTGCCAGTGCAACATCTTCGCGCCATGGTCGTGCAACCACCTGCACTCCAATCGGCAAATCTTCTGGCGATGTGCCACCACGCACCACTACCCCGGGCCAACCCGTCAGGTTATAGGTCATGGAGTAACTACCGGCAATAAACTGCTCCTCGGTAATTGTAGAGCTATGACGCCACGCTGGAGTTGCGCATACAGGACAAATGATCGCATCGTACTTTTCGATGAACGAGAGGAGAGTACTGCGGAACACGTCCCAGCGTACCAGAAGGCCGCTGAACTCAGCAGTTGTTAATGCATGTGGACGCAGTATCTCACCAAATTGTTGCACAAAAGGATGTATTTCTGTCGTTCCCACCATCTGTAGGAGCCGCTGTACACCTGCGCCGCCATCAGCGGCAAAGAGATCACGAAAGAGCTCGTAGCTTTGCTCTATACCAGCAGGTCGTGCCTCTTCAACAATTGCACCTGCATCGGCCAGAGCGTGTACAGCGGTTCGCACAGCCCCGATAATTTCGTATGTTGGGGTCACTATGCCATTATCAGTATAAAACGCTACCCGCAGACTTTTGAGTTCTACTTTCCCTGGATCATCAAGCTGCATGGGTATGGTTGCAGGATCACGCCAATCAACTCCAGACAGGATCGGGAGCGTTAAGATCAGATCTTCCACATACCTGGCCATGGGACCGACATGACGTAATTTCGCGGATGCTCCCAAACCATGAGGCAGAAGGCCAGTGAAAGGTATACGCCCTGATGTTGGTTTAAGACCCGCGATACCACAGAAATGAGCGGGCAAGCGTATGCTACCAAACCCATCAGTACCCAAACCAAGCGGCGATCCACCTGCTGCGATAATGGCGGATTCACCACCACTGCTCCCCCCAGGTGTGCGTGAAATATCATAGGGATTGTTTGTTCTTCCATAGATGAGATTATTGGACTCATATGCCAGAGATAGTTCTGGAAGGTTGGTCTTTCCCAGCAAGATTGCTCCCGCTGCACGCATGCGCGCGACAGAGGTTGCATCTTGTTGTGGAATATAGGATGCGCGACCTTTCGTGCCTGCCGTAGAGATGATACCCTCAGTATCGAATGAATCTTTGATCGTGATTGGGACACCATGCAATGGGCCTTTGATCTCTCCCCGAGCAAGTGCAAAATCTGCCTGTTTAGCCTGTGTAAAGGCAGGCTCAGCATTCAACTGCACAACTGCGTTCAATTGGGGATTCACAGCCTCAATACGATGAATACATGCTTCTACTACCTCGTACGAGGAAACTTGCTTATCGCGAATAGCCCGCGCCAGTGATGTCGCTGAAGTATAGATGAGTTCATCCATTGCTATATCCTTTCAACTGAATTTCGCTCGTTTTCATAGAATGCTCGAATGCAGATACTCAGTACGAAAAAAAAGGTTCTAAGAGATATTCATCCTCTTTAGCTACGTTTTTACAACAAGAATGGGTAATTTACAAGTTTTCGATGCTACTCAGGCGATTGTTGTCAGCGTTATCAAGAAAGATTCTGACAGCAGAAGAATACACAACCTGAACTAGCAACAGAATGCGGCAAAGGAAACTTCCCCAGATGGTCTGAAAGGAGGTACTCATATAGCATTTACAGCTCTGTTCTTAAGGGAATAGCGATTGACAGCAATATCTGCTGTATGCTATGTTCTACTCATCAACAATTTTATGCGCTACTTGTATTTCTCTCCTGGTATATGTTGTCTCTGATATCTACTGCACAATACGGTTTCATTTCTTGAAATTTGAGAAAGGGCAGACACATGGGTATTGCGACGATGATTGGCGCATCGATCAAACGGCGTGAAGACCCCCGTCTGATTACGGGGCAGGCTACCTACGTTGATGATATCAAACTGAATGGAATGCTCTATATGACCGTACTCCGCAGTCCATATGGGCATGCTCGCATTACACGAATCGGCGCAGAGGAAGCACGCAAACACCCGGGAGTCGTGGCTGTCTACACTGCCGAAGACCTCAAAGGCAAGGTTGGTAATATGCCAATAGGCGTACTCCTTCCTCCCCACATCGAGAAAGGCATGGGGCGACGTGGCCCACTGGCAGAGGACAAGGTGCGCTACTATGGCGATCCAGTTGCCGTCGTTATCACTCAAGACTCTTATGCAGCCTATGATGCTCTTGAGTTGATCAATGTTGACTACGAGCCACTTCCCGCAGCTATTGATGTCGAGCAGGCAATGCAGGCTGATGCACCTGTGCTTTACGATGAATTCGGAACTAACCTGGCTTTCTCTCAGCATCCGTCTACTGACGAAATAGATAAAGTTTTTGCTCAGACCGTTGCTGAGGGTGGAATCGTTGTAAAGGCCCGACTGGTCAATCAACGCCTCATTCCCAATCCGATGGAGACACGAGGTGTGGTAGCCGAGTTCCGCAAGGCCGATAAGAAACTGACGATGTGGAGTTCGACACAGTTGCCACACGTGTTGCGCAACTATCTGTCTGAACAATTAGGACTACTCCAGTATCAATTACGTGTAATTGCTCCAGAAGTCGGGGGTGGCTTTGGTTGCAAACAAGATATCTATCCAGAAGAGACCATGGTCGCCTTTGCTGCCATGCAAACGGGCCACCCGGTGAAATGGATTGAGGATCGCAGCGAGAGTTTCACCGCTACCGTTCACGGGCGAGGCCAGGTCGATTACATCGAGGCTTCTGCTACAAGGGATGGCAAGGTAACAGGGCTGAAGGTCCACGTCATCTCCGATCTTGGTTCCTACCTCCAATTTTTCACCGATATCATTGCGCTGGCACTGACCCTCCCCATGGTCGATGGTTGTTACGACATTCCACACACGTATACTGCTCTTGATCTCGTTTTCACCAACAAGACTCCTACAGATGCATACAGAGGTGCTGGGCGCCCAGAGGCAGCCTATTTGATAGAACACGCGATGAACCTTGTAGCTCGCGAACTGGGCAAAGACCCGGCTGAGGTACGCCTGACCAATTTCATCAAACCGGAGTCGTTCCCACACAAACTCTCAGCAGGTGCTACGTATGATAGCGGTGCATATGCCACCGCTCTCGAAAAGGCCATGGCACTCATTGACTACCAACGACTGCGAGCCGAGCAAGCCCAGAAACGTGCGGAAGGCAAACTGGTGGGTATGGGACTCTGTACATATGTGGAGATTTGCGGTCTTGGTCCCAAAGGCTCCACTCCTTACGGAGCCTTTGAGAGCGCTCGCGTTCGTGTCGAGCAAACAGGAACCGTGATGGTGTACACAGGCATCTCTCCTCATGGACAGGGGTCTGAGACCACCTTTGCACAGATTGTCGCAGATGATTACGGTATCCCAATAGAAAAAGTCATGATCTTGCATGGCGATACCGATTCCACGCCCGAAGGTCGTGGCACCTATGCAAGCCGTTCAACACCTGTGGGTGGAGCTGCTCTTTTCACCGCCCTTCAGCGGCTCAAGGATAAGATGAAGAATATCGCAGCTAGTCTCCTTGAGGCAAGCGCTTCAGATGTGACGCTAGAAGAGGGAAAATTCTTCGTCACGGGTTCACCACAAAAGTCGGTCACGTTCGAAGAGGTTGCATTCACCGCCAATACCTCAAACTCGCTCGCCCCGGGTATCGAACCAGGGCTGGAAACAACAGCTTTCTTTGAGCCGGAAAATTTCACCTTTCCATTCGGCACACATATTTGCACAGTGGAAATCGATAAAGACACTGGAGAGGTGGAGATCACGCGCTACGTTGCAGTAGACGACTGTGGTCGCCAGCTCAATCCAATGATCGTAGCCGGTCAGATTCACGGTGGCATTGCTCAAGGCATCGGTCAAGCACTCTGCGAGGGCGTCATCTATAGCGAGGATGGGCAATTGCTCACGGGATCCCTCATGGATTACGCGCTGCCACTCTCCTCAACACTACCAGTTTTCGAGCTTGACCATACGATGACACCAACACACGTCAACCCCCTGGGGGTGAAGGGAGTAGGAGAGGCAGGCACGATTGGCTCAACTCCGGCAATTGCCGCCGCTGTGGCAGATGCCCTGGGTGAGGCATATATAGAGATGCCTTTCAGGCCCGAAAAACTGTGGAAGATCATTCACATTTGAGTAAAGAAATATGTCATAGCAACAAAAAGTCGTCGTTTTTCCTTTTGGGGATCAAGAGTAGAAAAGGA
This sequence comes from Ktedonobacteraceae bacterium, assembly GCA_035568795.1. Classification (GTDB taxonomy): domain Bacteria; phylum Chloroflexota; class Ktedonobacteria; order Ktedonobacterales; family Ktedonobacteraceae; genus DATMNR01. The sequence goes on along the minus strand of DATMNR010000208.1, from coordinate 2,320 downwards.
CGACACAGATGCAAAATCTGGGATGAGTCCTGTTGCATCGGGTAAAAGTAGCAAAAGTTCAGGTATGAATGGTCCCCACTCCTGCATGATCTGTTCAGGAGTGAGAGAAGCTATGTACGAATGCAGCAAGTCGAGAAAAGGAGCATAGCAGCGAGATCGTCTTCCCTTCCAATCAAGGTCGGGCAAATTACAGAAAGTATTGAACGTTCTTCCATAGAGTTTGTCCCTTGATACATCATACTTTGAGCATACAATCTAGAAAATTGAATATCAACGGATTTTCTTCCAGAGTATACGCATCAATTGAGATGCGCTTTTTATATCCTTACAATCTCTCCCAGTACATTTTTCTTTTCATCATCCACATGTAGCAACCCAACACTGCATCTCTCCTGCCTTCGTCGATCGGTAGCACTGCCTGGATTAAACAAGAGTAGCCCGTTGCGATCAACATTCCAGGGAATATGGCTGTGGCCGTAGACGACAACACGGGCATTGGAAAACTCCTGACGTGCGATTTTTTCACGATTGTGGGAATCACCCAGAATATGAACGATACCGATACGACAATGCCCAATTACAATCTCGCGTTTGATCGGCAATGTGTGAATCACCTCGTCTTCTTCGACATTACCCTGCACAGCCACAACGGGAGCAATCGTTTCTAGCTCTTTGATTACTGAAAGAATAGAGAGGTCTCCAGCATGGATAATCAATTCTACACCTGCGAAATGCTCCCAGATGGAGTCGGGTAGTTTTTTAAAATGAGGAATATGGGTATCGGAGATAATTCCTATATGATGCTGCAATTTGGCGTACACCTCTCTTTTGGGGTATAGTAAAGATGTCGTTACTGTTCCGTTTTCGCCTGATACAAGGATATCACATGCGTATTGCGATCATTTCTGACATACACGGGAATCAGGTTGCCCTCGAAGCTGTGCTGCAAGACTTTCACCGCCAACCTCCTGTAGACCATCTGGTTATTGCAGGCGATCTTTGTCTGAATGGTCCGTGTCCACGAGAAGTTCTCGAAATTGTGCAAGGGCTCAATTGTGTAGTTCTCCAGGGTAATGTAGACCTCGAAGTGGTGACCCAAGCGCCCGACAAAGGTATGAAAAAGCGCAACACCGCAGCATGGACACGCGAGCAGATTGGGCAGGCAGGTATCGACTATCTTGCATCTCTACCACTTTCACATCGTATTGCAAACCCGCAAGGCAATGACCTGCTGGTTGTGCATGCTAACCCTCTCAATCTGGAAGATGCAATCTTTCCAAATGCGCCTGATAGCACATTAGAGTATCTTCTGGGTGGTTTGGATGACGGTATTGGCGCTCTGGCTTTCGGGCATCTGCATATCGCCTACACACGAAGATGGAGGCATCTCTTCCTTGTCGATGTCGGTAGTTGCGGATTACCACGCGATGAAGATTTGCGCGCATCGTATGCTATTCTCAGTTGGCAAGCGAAAAGCTGGGTCGCAGAAATTCGCCGCGTAGCCTATGATGTTCAAGCTGTCGTGAAACAAATCAAAACGAGTGGCATCCCGAATGTAGAGAAACGCGTAAAGACTCTGTTAGAAGCAAAATATTAGCAAAAAGAAACGCGGCGTAGTTCAAAAAGTCGAACTACGCCGCGTTGGCAACCCTTTGATTGCTAGAGCGCACAATTGCAAAGGGGAGCGGTACACATGGTTTGCTGAACAGAGATGATACAGGACAGAGCTGTCTGTTGTACAGTTACGATTGATTCCTCTTCCACTATAATTTCCTCCCCCAGGTAACTCGCAGCTTCGCCGATGTCAACCAGTTGCAGTTCTTCAATGATTGCCCGCAATTCTCCGGTTGTTGCCATAATAATTTCTCCTGGTACTTCCTTTCATTCAGATGAGATCTGAATGCAGATTAGCATTTTTGATTAGATAATTGGGTTAACACCAAGTCCCTTCCACCTATTCATCGAGCGCCCTCCTGGTAAACGTTGCACGGGATGTTTTTTTGGTTATTAGTATTGTCAGTCAAATCAGGTAATTTGTAACTATTCGGGTCTTTTTCACTTGCCGCCGTAGGCGGCAAGTGGGAAGGAGAAGCGGGGACACACCCCGGCAAGGGACTTCGTCCCCTGCACCCCTTACTCCCACGCCCTTGGGAGATACACAATATACCAGCAAAGGGATTTGGTCTCCTCGCTGTGTAGTTACAATATACATAGACAGAGGGCTGGGACCACCAGCTTTTGAATCCCTACATTTATATAAACGAGTGACTTTACAATTTGATATCTTATTCCTCCCTGATTAGTCCTAATTGCTTACTGT